>CAYWNJ010000076.1:0-8422 GCA_964459535.1 uncultured Rhodobacterales bacterium | reverse complement strand
TTTCTCCTTCGACCCTGGTAAAACCGAACGGGACACGATATACTAGAGCGATAAGTTGGAGCGAATCCAACAGGCGCCGGAAAGGTGCGTGAGGCAGTTGAAAGCGGACCCATGACGGAAATGGTCTATGGTGCGATACCGGAACGCCCAAGCGAGCCGATATTGCCAAAATGGTGGAATACAATCGACAAATGGTCGATGACCTGTGTCCTGGTTCTGTTTGGGATTGGATTGCTTCTTAGCCTTGCCGCATCCCCACCGCTTGCGGACAGCAACGGGCTAGAGCGTTTCCACTATGTCGGACGCCAAGCCTTATTTGGCGCTGTTTCCCTTATCATTATGCTTATCATTTCCATGATGCCGCCGATATTGGTCCGGCGTCTGGCGGTTCTCGGATTCCTAGCGACGTTCATTGCACTTGCACTGTTGCCCTTTTTTGGCACGGATTTTGGGAAAGGCGCTACGCGCTGGTACTCGCTCGGCTTTGCCGCCATCCAACCTTCGGAATTTCTCAAGCCAGGCTTCGTCGTCGTTGCCGCCTGGTTGCTTGCCGCCAGTCAAAGCTTCGATGGCCCGCCGGGGAAAGCCTGGTCTTTCGCCTTGTGTCTTACCTTGGTGTTGATGTTGGCCCTGCAACCTGACTTTGGACAGGCTTGTCTGGTGCTGTTCGGCTGGGGTGTTATGTATTTCGTTGCTGGCGCACACATATTGCTTTTGGTTGGGGTGGCGGCTTTGGTCGTCGCGGGCGGCGCGCTTGCCTATTCAAATTCTGATCATTTCTCACGGCGGATTGATGGCTTTCTCAGCAGCGATGTCGATCCAACCACTCAGATCGGCTATGCCACAGATGCAATCCGGGAGGGTGGCTTTTTTGGCGTTGGGATCGGCGGCGGGCAGGTGAAGTGGTCTTTGCCCGACGCCCATACGGATTTTATCATCGCCGTCGCTGCCGAGGAATATGGGTTGGTTTTAGTCCTCCTCATCATCATGCTCTATTGCGGTATCGTCATACGCTCCTTGCTGCGGCTGATCCGCGAGCGGGATGTGTTTATTCGCCTGGCTGGCACGGGCCTTGCCAGCATGTTTGCGGTTCAAGCGATCATCAACATGGGGGTCGCGGTACGTCTGTTGCCCGCCAAGGGGATGACCCTGCCCTTCGTAAGCTACGGCGGTAGCTCCGTCATCGCCTCTGGCATTGCGCTTGGAATGCTTCTTGCCTTTACGCGCAGCCGGGCGCAGGGCGAGATTTCGGATATGTTCGCACGCAACGTCCCGCAGCGCTGAGCTGAGCAAGGTAGGAAAGATGTCACAGCCTCTAATGATCATTGCAGCGGGTGGGACAGGGGGACATATGTTCCCAGCACAGGCGCTGGCCGAGGTGATGCTTGCCAAAGGGTGGCGCATCCGCCTGGCCACGGATGCACGCGGCGCGCGCTATACGGGCGGCTTTCCGCATTCTGTCGAAATCGTTGAGCTGGCAAGCGCGACATTCGCACGTGGGGGTCTATTTCGCAAAGCACTCGTACCGCTGCGCATTTTGGGCGGTGTTTTCAGCGCGTGGCGGCAAATGCGGCGCGACCGGCCTGCGGTTGTTGTGGGCTTTGGCGGCTATCCCAGCATCCCGGCCATTGCGGCGGCGACGCTGATGCGCTTGCCTCGCATGCTCCACGAGCAAAACGGGGTGCTGGGCCGGGTCAACCGGCTCTTTGCACGCCGCGTTGATTTGGTCGCCTGTGGCACCTGGCCGACCGAGACGCCAGACGATGCCAAAGCCTATTACGTTGGAAACCCCATCCGTGGTGCAATACGAGAGCGCGCAGGCGCGGGTTATATCGCGCCGGGTGAGTATCCGATGGAGCTTTTGGTGATCGGGGGCAGCCAAGGCGCGCGGGTCCTCAGCGAGGTTGTGCCCGCCGCCATTGCCGCCTTGCCCGAGACTTTGCGCGGACGCATCCGGGTAAGTCATCAATCCCGTCCAGAGGATATCGAAAGCGTCACGGAACTCTACGCGGCGGCTGGTGTGAGTGCCGAGATTCAACCCTTTTTTCGCGATGTCGCGCGCCGGATGAGCGAGGCACAATTGATCATCTCTCGCGCCGGTGCCTCCTCGGTGGCGGATATCTCTGCAATTGGACGCCCCTCTATTCTGATCCCGTTTGCGGCGGCAACGGGGGATCATCAAACGGCGAACGCACGTGCTTTGGTCGAAGCAAATGCAGCGATCTTGATGCCCGAGGATCTTGCGCAGCCGCAGACACTCTCAGAGCACATCGCCTTAGTGCTCGAAAACCCGGAAAGCGCGACGCATATGGCAGAGGCCGCGCTGGCGCAAGGCAATCCAGATGCTGCGCAGACGCTTGCAAAAATCGCTATCGCTTTGGCTGAGGGAGAAATTTAACGATGTCTCCAGCAACGAAATTACCCGGTGATGTCGGTCCGATTCACTTTATCGGTATTGGCGGTATCGGCATGTCTGGCATTGCCGAAGTCTTGCTTAACCATGGCTATGTCGTTCAGGGCTCTGATCTGAAGACGTCAAAAATCACAGAACGTTTAGAACAGCTTGGCGGGTATATCTTCGAAGGACAGCGGGCCGAAAATGTGGCCGATGCTCAGGTTGTTGTGATTTCTTCTGCGATCAAACCGGATAACCCAGAGCTTGCTGCCGCCCGGGCGCGCGGCTTACCGATCGTCAGGCGGGCCGAAATGCTGGCCGAATTGATGCGCCTTAAATCTAACATTGCCGTGGCCGGTACCCATGGCAAAACGACCACAACGACAATGGTTGCGGCGGTGCTTGACGAGGGTCAATTTGATCCCACCGTCGTGAATGGCGGCATCATCCATGCCTATGGCTCAAACGCGCGCAAGGGCGAAGGCGAGTGGATGGTGGTCGAAGCCGATGAAAGCGACGGAACCTTTAATCGCCTGCCAGCAACGCTTGCCATTGTGACCAATATTGATCCTGAACATATGGAGCATTGGGGCACAATCGAGAATTTGCGGCAAGGCTTTCTCGATTTTGTCTCGAATATTCCCTTTTATGGGCTCGCGATCTGCTGTTCGGATCATCCCGAGGTGCAGGCGTTGGTCGGAAAGATAACCGACCGCCGTGTGGTTACCTATGGATTTAACACCCAAGCCGATGTCCGGGCGGTCGGCCTGCGCTATGAGGCGGGCACCGCGCATTTTGACATTCTGCTTCAGGCCGAGGGCAAGCGCATTGACGGCTGCACGTTGCCTATGCCCGGCGATCATAATGTCTCGAACGCCCTGAGTGCGGTCGCGGTGGCGCGGCATCTGCGGATGAGCGGCGATGAAATTCGCAAGGCGCTGTCTCAGTTTGGCGGCGTGAATAGGCGTTTCACAAAAGTGGGCGAGGTGAACGGGGTGACCATCATCGACGATTATGGCCACCACCCGGTTGAGATCGCCGCCGTGCTTAAAGCGGCCCGGCAAGCCAGTGAGGGGCGCGTTATCGCCGTACATCAACCCCATCGTTATACCCGCCTTAGCCATCACTTCGAGGCGTTTTGCAGCTGCTTTAACGACGCGGATATCGTCGGCATATCTGAGGTCTTCGCTGCCGGAGAGGAACCGATTGACGGTGCGAGCCGGGATCATTTGGTAGCTGGTCTTATCCAGCGTGGGCACCGGCATGTTCATGCGCTTGGCGGCGAACAGGACCTTGCGCAGCTTGTGCGGGATCATGCCCAGCCAGGTGATTTGGTTGTCTGCCTTGGCGCAGGCACGATCAGCGCTTGGGCGAATGCGTTGCCTGACCGGTTGGTAAGTCCCATGCAAATGGGCAAGACCTGAGAGCGGCTCGCCAGGTTTGGCGCGCGTCAGAGAATTTATCCCTTCATGGCCTTGAAACAGATGTCCCTTTTTGCAATTGCGAGGCAGCAACTTGCGCAAGGAGCGAAGCGATGAAATTCACCATGTCATGGCTTAGGGATCATTTGGAGACCTCAGCCCGCCTTGATGAGATCGTCTATGCCCTGACCGATCTTGGTCTTGAGGTCGAAGACGTCGAGGATCGCAGCGCCGCCTTAAGAGAATTTACCATCGGTAAAGTGCTAAGCGCGGAGAAGCACCCTGATGCGGATCGCTTGCGCGTTTGCCAAGTTGCGACGGATGAGGGGCCAAAGCAAATCATCTGCGGCGCCCCCAATGCCCGCGCGGGTATTACCGTCGTCGTGGCCAAGCCGGGGGTCTATGTGCCCGGCATCGACACAACCATTGGTGTCGGAAAGATCCGCGGGATCGAGAGCTTTGGCATGATGGCCTCAGAGCGCGAAATGCAGCTGAGCGATGAGCATTCGGGTATTATCGAGCTTCCCTCTGGTGAGGTCGGAGAGCGGTTCATTGACTGGCTGTCCGCCAACGATCCTGCCAAAGTTGATCCGGTAATTGAGATTGCGATCACTCCCAATCGCCCGGATGCGCTAGGCGTTCGGGGCATCGCACGTGATTTGGCCGCGCGGGGGCTTGGCACCCTAAAGCCCGCGCCCGTGGCCTCTTTGGAGGGTCGTTTTGATAGCCCTTTAACGGTCAGTATTGATGAGGATGCGCGCGCCCAGTGCCCCGTATTCTTTGGCCGGATGATCCGCAACGTAAAGAACGGACCAAGCCCTGCTTGGCTTCAAGATCGTCTGCGGGCCATCGGGCTACGCCCCATTAGTTTTCTCGTCGATGTTACGAATTTCTTTACTTACGATCTCAACCGCCCACTTCACGTTTTTGACGCAGCTAAGGTTGCGGGTGGTGCCCTGCGGGTCCATCGCGCGCAGGGCGGCGAGACGGTGAAGGCACTTGATGAAAAAACCTATACGATGACCGAGGGCATGACCCTGATCTCGGACGCGAATGGGCCCGAAAGTATCGCTGGCATCATGGGCGGGCTCCATTCAGGCTGCACCGAGGACACCGTAGATGTTTTCGTAGAAGCGGCCTATTTCGACCCAGTTCGGACCGCTTATACGGGCCGGGCGCTCAAGATTAACTCTGATGCCCGCTATCGGTTTGAGCGTGGTATTGACCCAGCGTTCACGCCCGAAGGGCTCGATCTTGCTTGCCAGATGATCCTTGATCACGCGGGCGGCGAGGTCAGCCATCAGGTTCAGGCGGGCGAGATACCTCAGACAGCGCGTACTTACCGCTTGGACCCTGCCCGCGTTCAAAGCTTGGTCGGGATGGAAATCTCCGAAGCTGAGCAGCGCAAGACCCTTAACGCTCTGGGTTTCACGCTAGAGGGTGACATGGCGCATGTGCCGAGTTGGCGACCAGATGTGCAGGGCGATGCCGATTTGGTGGAAGAAATCGCCCGCGTCGCGTCGTTGACCAAACTCCAAGGTCGCCCTCTCCCGCGCTTGACGCCAGGCGTTGGTAAGCCGGTGATGACCGCGATCCAGCGGCGCGAGCAATTTGCACGCCGCACGGCAGCGGCGCTGGGGTATAATGAGCTTGTCAGTTATAGTTTTGTCGATGCAGCCTCTGCGGCTCTTTTCGGAGGGGGCGAAGATGCAACTATGCTAGAGAACCCCATCTCGTCAGATATGAGCCATATGCGCCCGTCCTTGCTGCCCTGCCTTTTGCAGGCGGCTGCGCGCAACCAGGCGCGCGGGTTCGCAGACCTTGCACTCTTTGAAGTTGGGCCCGCGTTCCAAGGCGGCGAGCCAGAAGAGCAACATCTTCAGGTTTGCGGTCTTTTGACCGGACAGACCCTCGCCAAAGACATTCATAGCGAAAGCCGTCCGGTTGATCTTTATGATGCCAAGGCCGACGCAGAGGCGATTTTGTCCGCAATGGGGGCACCAACGCGGGTGCAGATCCTGCGAAATGGGCCTGAATGGTGGCATCCCGGTCGGCATGGTGTGATTTGCTTGGGGCCCAAAAAAGTGCTTGGGGTCTTTGGCGAGCTACATCCCCGCGTGCTTGCTGCGATGGACGTCAAGGGGCCAGCGGTTGCCTTTACCCTTTGGCCTGCTGAGGTGCCGCTGCCGCGTAAATCTGGCGCGACACGCAGCGCGTTAGAGCTAAGCGATCTGCAAACGGTTGAGCGCGACTTTGCCTTTGTAGTTGGCAAAGAGATCGAGGCATTGACGCTTGTGAATGCGGCGCTTGGCGCTGATAAAGCGATGATTTCTGATGTGCGGGTCTTTGACGAGTTCGCGGGAGGAAGCCTTGGGGACGATGAAAAGTCCTTGGCGATTACCGTGCGGATTCAGCCGCGTGATGCAACACTGAAAGAGGCCGAGATCGACGCCATCGGGGCAAAGATCGTGGAGAAGGTTGCCAAAGCCACCGGCGGCCGCTTGCGCGGCGCCGACTAAGCCATTGGTACGATCCTAGGGCCTTTGGAGGCAGGGTTTGTCGAAATTGCCGCATGCTTTGCGCAATAAGGTGCTTGCGTTTGTGGCAGCTTTCGATACGAACGCGCGAACTTGATTTTACTTCGGGACATGCCGCGATGAACGCTCAGACAGGATTTTTCAGAACATCCCTTGGCCAGGCCGATCCAGAACTCGCCGCCGCGATGGATGCCGAACTTGGACGTCAGCGCGATGAGATCGAGCTTATCGCCTCGGAGAATATTGTCTCTGCCGCGGTTTTAGAGGCCCAAGGCTCGGTTCTGACCAATAAATATGCCGAGGGATATCCGGGGCGTCGCTACTATGGCGGCTGCCAATATGTTGATGTCGCTGAAAACCTGGCCATTGAGCGCGCAAAGACGCTTTTTGGCTGCGCTTATGCGAATGTGCAGCCAAACTCGGGCAGCCAAGCCAACCAGGGCGTCTTTCAAGCCTTGCTGAAGCCGGGCGATACGATCTTGGGAATGAGCCTGGATGCAGGGGGGCACCTCACCCATGGTGCACCGCCCAACCAATCTGGAAAGTGGTTCAACGCGGTCCATTACGGGGTTCGGCAGGATACATTGGATGTCGATTATGACCAGGTTGCGGAGCTGGCGCGTAAGCATCAGCCGAAGATGATTATTGCTGGCGGCTCAGCAATTCCGCGCCAACTTGACTTTACACGCTTTCGCACAATTGCGGACGAGGTTGGGGCATGGCTGCTCGCGGATGTGGCGCATTTTGCGGGGTTGATAGCCGCAGGGGAGTATCCGTCTCCTTTCCCACATGTACATGTTGCGACCACAACGACCCATAAAACCTTGCGCGGCCCCCGTGGCGGCATGATTTTAGCCGATGATGCGGATCTGGGGAAAAAGCTGAACTCAGCCATATTCCCCGGCATTCAAGGCGGACCACTGATGCATGTTATCGCGGCAAAGGCCGTTGCCTTTGGCGAGGCGTTGCAACCTGCGTTCAAAACCTATCAGCAACAGGTCATCCGCAATGCGCAAGCGCTGGCGGCGCAGCTCATGGAAGGTGGCCTTGATATCGTGACCGGCGGCACCGATACCCATGTCATGCTGGTCGATTTGCGGCCAAAAGGCGTTAAGGGGAACGCAACCGAGCAAGCTTTGGGACGCGCGCATATCACGTGCAACAAAAATGGTGTGCCTTTTGACACCGAAAAACCAACGATCACCTCGGGCATTCGTTTGGGCTCTCCTGCGGGGACGACGCGCGGTTTTGGTGAGGCAGAGTTCCGGCAAATCGGCGCTTGGATTAACGAAGTCGTTGACGGGCTTGCGGCCAATGGTGAGGACGGGAATGCCGAGATCGAAAGAAAGGTCCGCGGTGAGGTCGCTGCACTATGCGCAGGTTTCCCGATCTATCCAGATTTGTGATACTGGCGGTATCGCCGTTCACACTTGCCGCCAGCAAATCTGGTCGCTGGATTTTACCAGCATGCAAGCCTGGTGCTATAAAATAAAGGGCGATCACGCCACGCGTTGACCGACAACAAAGTCGACCGTCAAGCAGAAATTTCGGGATGAATTTTGGTTGCCATGATTCAGACATGCCAGCTTTGAGCAAGGCGAAATAGTTTGGAACGCCCCGCCTGGCAGCACAAGCGCGAATCCATTCAGATAAGTGCGCGCTTATCTAAGCGGGCTAAGCGGGTGCGCGACCTTTCTAAATTCACAAGGTAGCACACCCAAATAGGCACTGTTCTAACCGGTTAGCTTATTCCTCTGCGGGTGCTTCTTCCTCAGAGGCGTCTTCTTCCGCCTCAGCGGAACGTAGCCCGGACGGTGCCGAGATTGTCGCGATAACGAAGTCTCGGTCGATGGTTGGCTTTGTCCCTTCGGGCAGAGTCACAGAAGAGATTGTGATACTATCGCCGATGCTTGCACCGCTTACGTCAATCGTGATGCGTTCGGGGATGTCGCCAGCAGTGACGACAAGCTCGACCTCGGGGCGCACCAAGTTCAACACACCGCCGCGTTTAAGGCCTTGTGAACTTTCTTGCCCAATCACCTCGACAGGGATGAACAAGTTAACTTTGG
>CAYWNJ010000075.1:0-8455 GCA_964459535.1 uncultured Rhodobacterales bacterium | reverse complement strand
CCACATCCCGCATCTGGCCCGATTGCTCTTCGCCAAGCAAATTACCCGCCCCGCTAATATCCAGATCCTGAGAGGCAAGCGTAAAGCCTGCCCCGAGCGTGTCCAGACTGCCAAGCACCCGCAGCCGCTTTTCCGCTGTTGCCGTCAGGCGCGCGCGGGGTTTTGTGGTTAGATAGGCAAAGGCGCGGGTCTTAGAGCGGCCCACACGGCCCCGGATTTGATAAAGCTGCGCCAACCCAAACATATCGGCACGGTGAACAACCATGGTATTCGCGGTGGGAATATCGAGCCCCGATTCAACAATGGTCGTGGCCAATAGCACGTCATATTTGCCATCATAAAAGGCATTCATCCGGTCATCGAGCTCGCCCGCTGCCATTTGGCCATGGGCGACAACATAGCGGACCTCAGGCACCTGGGTTTTGAGGAAATCCTCAATATCCGGCAGGTCCGCGATCCGCGGCACAACATAAAAGCTCTGCCCCCCGCGATAATGCTCGCGCAGCAGCGCCTCGCGGATGGTCACCGCATCAAACTCGGAGACATAGGTGCGAATTGCCAGGCGATCCACCGGCGGTGTACCGATGATTGATAAATCCCGCACACCAGTCAGCGAGAGCTGCAAGGTGCGCGGGATTGGCGTTGCGGTCAGGGTCAGCACATGCACATCCGAGCGCAATTGTTTTAGCCGTTCCTTATGCGCGACGCCAAAATGCTGTTCTTCATCGACGATGAGCAGGCCAAGGTTTTTGAACCGTACCCCTTTGGCCAACAGCGCATGGGTGCCGATCACAATATCGCAGGTCCCGCGCGCGATGGCGTCACGGGTCGCAGCGGCCTCTTTGCTTGAAACAAAGCGGCTGAGCTGGCGCACGTTGATCGGAAAGCCGCGAAAGCGTTCAGCAAAGCTATTGCTGTGCTGGCGCACCAATAGGGTTGTTGGGGCGATAACTGCAACCTGAATGCCTGACATCGCGGCCAAGAACGCCGCGCGCATCGCGACCTCGGTTTTGCCAAAGCCAACATCGCCGCACACCAGCCGATCCATTGGAATGCCAGAGGTTAGATCCCCCACCACATCGTCAATGGCGCGCAATTGATCGTCGGTTTCTTGATAGGGAAAACGCGCCGCAAAAGCGTCCCACGACCCTGGCGGCGGGTCGAGCACCGGTCCTTTGCGCAGCGCGCGTTCGGCAGCGACGCGGATCAAACGATCCGCCATCTCGCGAATACGCTCTTTCAGCCGCGCCTTTTTGGCCTGCCAAGCGCCGCCGCCCAGCCGGTCGAGCAGCCCTTCTTCGTGCCCGTATTTGCTGAGCAATTCTATATTCTCAACGGGCAGGTAGAGCTTTGCATTCTCGGCATATTCAAGCAGCAAACACTCATGCGCCGCGCCCGCCGCTGTGATCACCTCCATCCCGCGAAACCGCCCGATCCCGTGATCGACATGCACAATCAAATCACCCGGCGAGATCGCGGTGGCCTCAGTCAGAAAATTCTCAGCCTTGCGCTTGCGCTTGGGCGCGCGGATTAGCCGGTCCCCCAGAACGTCTTGCTCCGAAATGACCGTCAGGCCGGGCGTTTCGAACCCATGCTCCAGCCCCCAAACCGCCAGATGCAAACCGCGTTTACCGACACGTGTAAAATTCGGCACTGGAATCGCCTCGGCCAAGCCCTCGTCTTCGATGAGGCCGGACAAACGCTCGCGCGCGCCCTCGCTGTATGAGGCGACAATCACGGGGCCGTCTTGGAGCTTGGTTTGAATATGCCGCGATAGTGCGCCGAAGAGGCTGATTTTCTCTTGCTGGCGCTCGGGCGCAAAATTCCGCCCAATCCGTCCACCCGCATCCAAAACCCCCGGTCCGGTTGGCTGCGACAGCGGGGCAAATTGGATCACTCGGCGCGCGGCCATTTGTGCAGTCCAGCTTTTGTCGTCCAAATAAAGCTGACCCGGCGGGATAGGTTTATAGACGCTGTCCAGCCGAGACTTATCCGTCATGGCCAGATGGCGCGTCTGATAGTGATCCTCAATGCTTTCCCATCGGGCTAAGCGGGCTGGCGTGACTTGATCGTCCAGTGTGATTGTCGCCTTGGGCAGGTAGTCAAAAAGAGTTTCCAACTCCTCATGGAAAAAAGGCAGCCAATGCTCTGCCCCTTGATGCTTGCGCCCTGCGCTGACCGCCTCGTAAAGCGGGTCATCCGTTCCCGCCGCGCCAAATTCTAGCCGATAGTTCTGCCGAAAGCGCGAAACTGCGGCCTCGTCCAGAATGATCTCTGAAACCGGCGCAAGTTCTACCAAATCAAGCGCTTCGGTCGTGCGCTGTGTTGCTGCCTCAAAACGTTTCGCGCTTTCGAGCGTATCGCCGAACAGATCCAACCTGACCGGGCCAAGATCGCCAGGCGGGTAGATATCGATGATACCGCCGCGAATGGCGTAGTCGCCCGGCTCGGTCACATTCGGGCTTTGCACAAATCCCATGCGCACCAAAAAGCGGCGCAGATGGTCCTCATCAATGCGCCGCCCGACCTCGGCGCGAAAGGCAGCCTCGCGCAGCACCGCGCGCGTTGGCACCCGCTGACTGGCCGCGTTGAGCGTTGTGAGCAAGAGGAACTGCGCAGGCATCTTATGCACAAGAGCCGCCAGCGTCGCCATACGCTGCGCGCAAATGTCGGCATTCGGCGAGATCCGGTCATAGGGCAAGCAATCCCAACCCGGAAAGACAATCACGGGCAGATCCGGCGCAAAAAAGCGCAGCGCGTCTTGCATGGCCTGAAGCCGCGCCGCGTCTCGCGCGATATGCAAGACAGGCGCGCCGCGCTCGAGCTCGCGCAGCAGCAATTGCGCGTCAAACCCCTCGGGCGCGCCGGAAAGCGTGATATGTTCAGCATGTGACATCAGGCCGCCTCAATTGGCTGCGCGGCGGCGGATGTCAACCGGGTCTTAAAAGCCGGGGAGCTGCGCGTTTAAGTTCACAGACATCCCCCAAAAAGCGGTAATAAAAATCGCGACAAGGCCAATAAGTTGCACGGCAAAGCGGTGACGGGTCATCTTGCGATAAAGCGTAGGGCCCGCGAGGTTTTGCGCCGCGATCACATACGCTGTCCGCACATTCAAAAGTCCAACACAGGTCATGGGGAAGCCTAGAAGAAAAGCCGCCTGCGCGAACTCCACCTCATAACGCCACCCCAAAATGGCCAAAGAGCATAGAACGCCGCTTGCCGCGCCCACGAGCCAGAGCCCGGATACGTCAATAATGTAACGAAAGCGCCGGATATTAACGCGCAAAAGATCAGCCAAATCGTCTGCGGCTTGCCCCCCCTGACGCTGGGCGCGCACCACCATATCAAAGGGCACGCCGATAATCGAGTAGGACGCACGCGACCAAACAAAGGCCAGCGCAATCCAGAACCACAGGTTTGAAAAGGACCGCAGGTCAATCGCTTCGAATATGATAAGCTGCCAGTCCACGCACCCTCCCAGCGCCGCGAATCCTTTGTCGCGGGATTGGTCTTAGACCCCAAGACGCGGAATTGATAGCCCAGAGGCTCGAACCGCTTGAACATGCGCGAAATACGTGACACCTCGGTTGGTATGTGATGAATGGAGCAGTCCGATGCGCCCAGTCCAAGCTCCCTACCCCGCCACCCGTTTTCGGCGTGCGCGCGCAAGCGCCGCGCGGCGTGCCTTGGTGCGCGAGACGCATTTGTCGGTTGATGATTTCATTTGGCCCGTCTTCGTGCGCAGCGGCGAAGGCATCCAAGAGCCGATCCCCTCTATGCCAGGGGTGTTCCGCTATTCCGTCGATCAGCTTGTTGAGGCCGCGCGTGCGGCGTCCGAGCTTGGGATCAAGGCGATCTGCATTTTCCCCTATACCGAGATCGCAGATCGGACCGAAGATTGCGCAGGCGCTTGGGATCCGCAGAACCCATCGAACCAGGCAATCCGCGCGATCAAGGCCGCTGTACCAGGCTTGGAAGTCATGACAGATGTCGCGCTCGACACCTATAATATCAATGGCCATGATGGCTTTGTCCGTGCAGGCGAGATCGTGAATGACGAGACGATTGAGGCGCTGGTCAAAATGGCCCTTGCGCAGGCCGAGGCTGGCGCGGACATTATCGGCCCCTCGGACATGATGGATGGCAGGATTGGTGCAATTCGTAGCGCCTTGGAAAGCCGCGGACATCAAAACGTGATGATTTTGAGCTATGCCGCCAAATATGCCTCGGGCTTTTATGGCCCGTTTCGCGATGCAGTAGGCGCCTCGGCGGCACTGACGGGGGACAAGAAGACCTATCAGATGGATCCGGCCAACACGGACGAGGCCCTGCGCCTGATTGAGCGCGATTTGAGCGAGGGCGCGGATATGGTTATGGTCAAGCCCGGCCTCCCCTATCTTGATATTTGTCGGCGCGCGAAGGACATGTTTGGCGCACCCACCTTCGCCTATCAGGTGTCGGGGGAATACGCGATGCTCTGCGCCGCTGCCCAGAACGGCTGGCTCGACAAAGAGACTGTCATGCTCGAAAGTTTGATGGCGTTTAAGCGCGCGGGCTGTGATGGCATTTTGACCTATTTCGCCTTGGATGCGGCGCGAGCACTGGCCTGATGGGCCAAAGATTGCTGAGCGCTGCTTAGACAGATGACAGCATCGTAAAAGCAATCTATATGGTAGTTAAGGACCGAGAATTCGGCGTATATATGTGTAAAACAGGCGGAAAATTATGACATATCACTCCGTAACCCGGCGTTGCTTTGGTCTGGGCGCGTTAAGCCTTTTAGCGGCTTGTGGAAATGGCGTTGGCGGGCGCGGCCCGGCGACAATAGACGCGCGCGTGGATTCAACGCTGCAAGAGATGTATCGAGAATATCCGAACACCGTCACCTTGGCCGAGAAGTCAAACGGGATGTTGATCATGCCTTTGGTAACCGAGGCTGGATTTGGAGTAGGAGGCGCCTATGGACGCGGCGCTCTTAGAGTTGATGACATAACGGTCGATTACTACTCGGTCACTAAGGCATCCGGCGGACTTCAGATTGGCGCGCAGCAATATGCGCATGTCTTGTTCTTTATGACCGAAGATGCGCTCCTTGATTTCCGGCGCTCACCGGGTTGGGCGGCAGGCGCCGATCTGGAATATGCGTTGTCGGATCGCGGCGATAGCATCAATGCCGAAACCACCACAGTGCTTGCGCCCGTACTGGCCGCAATATTTGGGCGCGCTGGATTGCGGCTAGGGGCGACCCTTGAAGGGACCAAATATACACGCATTATTCCATAAAGCGTCGAATTTTAAACCGGAGCATTTTTGCTTCTGAGCTTATGCCCCGCGCAACCGGCCTCACCCAGCCGCGCGGTGCCGCCCCCATGGGGCGGCGCAATTCCGATTTCCGTCCCATGCCTTAGAAAAGCGAACCTTGTTCCGGCGACTTCTTCTGCGCCTTTGATCGTGGAGCGCTTTTGTCTTTGAGACTAAGCCGTCCATCTGCGAACTCAATTTCGAGGGATTTCGCATGACCAGCCACGACCTTACTGGTCGCCACCTTACCATCCCCCCTGACAACGGCATACCCTCTGGCCAAGGTCGCCTTATACCCAAGCGTCTCATGCAACCGTCCCATCGCCGCGAGTTTAGCGGTTAGTGCGTCAACCTGGCTTTTGCCATATCGCGCGAACTGGGCGGCAGCACGCTCAAGCCTGTCCCGCGCGCGCGTGTGTTGCAGTGTCAGCCGCGCCGGGTCCATCCGACGCACGATATGCGCAAGGTGATCCTGTTTGACAGAGGTCAGCCGGGCGAGCGCGCTTGGCAGGCGATCCGAAAACCCCGCAAGGCGGCGCTGCTCTTCCGCCCAGCGGCGGCGCAGGGCAGCGGGACGCAGCGCGCCTGCTGCCTCTGACAGCTGAATTTTGCGCCGCTGCACAACGCTGCTCAACGCTGGACCAAGACGATCCGCCTGCCGATCCAACCTTTGGCGCGGCGTGTCCAGCAAACTATCAGGACGCGGCAGCGCCCGCGCAAGATCGGTCAAACGTTGCCTGCGCCGGGTCAGGTTCGAGGACAGCGCCTGGGACATCCGCGCGCTTTGCCCCTCAAGCCAGGCCATCAGCTCGTGCCGCACCGGTACAGCGGCCTCGGCAGCGGCAGTCGGGGTCGGCGCGCGCAGGTCTGCGACAAAGTCAATAAGCGTGGTATCCGTTTCGTGCCCAACGGCTGAAATGAGCGGTATCTCAGAGGCCGCAGCCGCGCGGGCCACGATTTCTTCGTTGAACCCCCAAAGGTCTTCGACTGACCCGCCACCGCGCGCGACAATGATAAGATCGGGCCGGGGCAAAGCGCCACCAGGCTCAAGCGCATTGAACCCTGCGATTCCTCGGGCAATCTCGGGCGCGCAGGCCGCGCCCTGCACCGCAGCGGGCCAGACCAGAACCTTGCGCGGAAAGCGGTCCCGCAGCCGGTGCAGAATATCGCGAATAACAGCGCCTTGGGGCGAGGTCACAACGCCGATTATCTCTGGCAGGTAGGGCAGCGGTTGCTTCCGGGCTGGATCAAAGAGCCCTTCGGCCGCGAGCGCTTTCTTACGCTGCTCCAGCAGCGCCATCAGCGCCCCAGCGCCAGCGATGGTCACGCGCTGCGCGTTAAGGGCGTATTTGGATTGAAAGCCTGCGGTCATGCGACCCTCTGCGACAATCTCCATCCCCTCTTCGGGGACGACCCCAAGGCTACCCATCTGACCTTTCCAGGTCATACAAGACAGGGTGTTGCGATCATCTTTGAGGTCAAAGTAGAGATGGCCCGAACGCGCTTTGACCACCCGCCCGACTTCGCCGCGCACCCGCACCCATCCAAGCTCGCCCTCAATCAGGCGTTTAACTGTTCCGGAGATTTCCGAGACAGAGAACTCTGGCGTGTTCGAGCCAGGGGCGGGATCATCAAGTAAGTCCATAGGGTGCCTTGTGTGTCATCTGCGGCAAGCCTAAAACGCGCGCGAACAAAGGGGAAGATAAAGAGGCGCAGGCGATGAATATTCTGATCCTTGGCGGCGGTGGCCGCGAGCATAGCTTGGCCTGGGCGGTCCTGCAAAACCCCAAATGTGACCGGCTGATCGTCGCCCCTGGAAATGCAGGGATCGCTCAAATCGCCGAATGCGCGGCGCTGGATATTGTTGACCCCGAGGCGGTGACGCAGTTCGCGGCAGAAGAGAATATCGACTTTGTTATCATCGGGCCAGAGGCCCCCTTGGCTGCTGGGGTTTCAGACAAGCTTCGGCAGGCCGGGTTTTTGACTTTTGGACCTTCAGCAGCAGCGGCGCAGGTCGAGGCGTCAAAAGCCTTTACCAAAGCGCTTTGCGATGCTGTCGGCGCGCCGACAGCCGCCTATGCCCACTTCACCGAGGCGGCAGCCGCGCGCGCCTACGTCCAAACTCAGACGATGCCGATTGTGGTTAAGGCCGATGGGCTTGCGGCAGGAAAAGGCGTGATCATTGCGCAGACGCAGGTCGAGGCATTGGCCGCTGTGGATAGGGTCTTTGACGGGGCCTTTGGCGAGGCGGGCGCTTCGGTTGTGATTGAGGCGTTTATGTCGGGCGAGGAAGCCTCTTTCTTCGTACTTTGTGATGGCACGGATGTGCTGCCCATCGGAACCGCACAAGATCACAAGCGCGTTGGCGAGGGGGATACGGGGCCCAATACCGGCGGCATGGGGGCGTATTCGCCTGCGCCGATCCTGACAGACGCGGTCGCCCAGCGCGCCCTTGACGAGATTATCCAACCTTGTGTTGCAGAGATGGCCCGGCGCGGCACGCCCTACCAAGGCGTGCTCTACGCTGGTCTGATGATCGAGGCGGGTACGCCGCGCTTGGTAGAGTTCAACGCGCGATTTGGCGATCCCGAGTGCCAGGTTTTGATGATGCGGCTTGGGGCGCAAGCGCTGGATGTAATGCTAGCAACGGCGGAGGGGCGCCTTGCTCAATCTCAGGTCAATTGGGCAGATGATCATGCAATGACCGTTGTGCTCGCCGCGCACGGCTATCCCGAGGCATACGAAAAGGGTACGCCAATAAAGGGGCTTGAGCAGTTTGAGGAGAACAGCTTTCAAACCATGTTTCACGCGGGCACCAAACTGCAAGACGGGCAGTTGGTTGCCGCAGGTGGGCGCGTTCTGAACGCCACGGCGCGCGGAGACAGTTTGCAAGCGGCACGAGAGCGCGCCTACGCACTTGTGGACGCTGTCGACTGGCCCGCAGGTTTTTATCGTCGCGACATTGGATGGCGTGCGTTGAAATAGGTTCTTGGCAGCGTAAGGATCAAGGTGCTGCAAGATATAGCCTGACGATTTTAATTTGGGGTAATGGTTAACTAGTCCGCTCTGCTCAAGCCGACCGAGGGTGGCGCGGTACGCGCCGCCCGTCAAACCGTAGGTTTGCCTTCGGCAAAACGGGGCGGTCGGCGCGTCG
>CAYWNJ010000074.1:5595-8505 GCA_964459535.1 uncultured Rhodobacterales bacterium | reverse complement strand
ACCCGCAGCGGCGAGATGTGAAGGCTTACAGCCTGAAGACGTTGATCATTTTTCATTGGGCAGAAACCGTGCTGGGCGCTGCCTTAAGTGTCGGGATTGGAGCGGGTCTGATCTCGCTCTGGCTCCTGCCGATTGCGGCATCTCTAACACTGGCAGTGCCACTCTCGGCGCTTTCCGCAGTAAATCTAGCCAAACGCGCGCCACGCCTGCTAAGGCTCAACAGCCCGTTGACTTTGCACGAACCTCCGATTGTGACCCGCGCCCGGGATGAACGTCAAAGCTTGGTCGCATAGGACTTTCGACCTTAGACTCAAGGACGCTGAATATTCCTTCCGCGTACCGGGCTCCGTTACGCCCCGGCGGGGCGGCGCCATTAGAAATGCCACCCGGTGCTCAGGTTTAGCGTTGGACGCTTAAGGGGCAAACCATACTAGGTATCAATCGAACGCGCGATAAGCTCTTTCATAATCTCATTAGAACCGCCGTAGATCATTTGAACCCGCGCATCCGCGTAAAGCCGAGAGATTGGATACTCCTCCATAAACCCATATCCGCCATGCAACTGCAGGCACTCATTCATCACCTCATTCTGGATCTGAGAGCCCCAATACTTCGCCATTGAGGCGGTCGCGGCGTCAAGCTGCCCTGCCTCTAGCAGCGCGATCCCATCTCCCACAAAGCTGCGTAGAACCTCTGCCTTTGTCTTGCACTCGGCAAGTTTGAAGCGCGTGTTTTGAAAATCCATGATGCGTTGACCAAAGGCCTTTCGCTCTTGCGTATAGGCGACCGTTTGCTCGATGGCGTAGTCAATGGCACCAAGCGCCGTAATCGCAATCAAAAGCCGCTCCCACGGCAGTTGCTGCATGAGTTGGTAAAAGCCTTGCCCCTCTTCTGGGCCAAGCAGATTGGTCATCGGGACTTTGACATTATCAAAGCTCAACTCAGCTGTGTCATTACCTTTAAGCCCTAGCTTTCTCAGCGGCTTACTGCGTGAAAACCCTTCGGCACCCTCGGTTTCAACCGCAATCAAAGAGATGCCTTTAGCCCCGGCTCCAGGTTCAGTCTTGACAACGACAACGACAAGATCAGAAAGATAGCCATTGGTGATAAACATCTTTGAGCCGTTGATCTTGTATGAATTCCCGTCCCGCTCTGCCACCGTGCGCACCGATTGCAGGTCCGAACCCGTCCCCGGCTCTGTCATAGCAATAGAGGCGACCATCTCTCCGCTGATGAGCTTCGGCAGCCAGTTCTCCTTCTGCTCTTGCGTGCCAAAGGCTTGGATATAGTGCATCACTATCGACTGGATCGCATATCCCCACGAGCTGTCGCCTCTGCGCCCTTGCTCGTAAAGCGCGATAGAGTCAAAGGACAGACCACCGCCGACCCCGCCGAACTCTTCCGCGATTGAGCCCGACATTAAACCCGCCGCACCAACCTTGTTCCAAAAGCTGCGATCAACCATGCCCTGCTCGACAAAGCGGTCAATATTCGGCACCAGCTCGGCATCCAAAAAGCGGCCCGCGCTGTCGGCGAACATCTGATGCTCTTCCTGCTTCCAAGCGCAGCTTCGTGAAAATAGACTCATCTTGGCGTCATCCTTTGCTTTGTGCGTCGTCCGCACTCGGGCCCAGCTTGATCAGTAGATCACCCGCCGTCACTTGCTTCCCAGGTTCAGCATGCAGTGCCGCCACCCGGCCGTCAAATGGGGCGGTGAGCGGATGCTGCATTTTCATCGCCTCTAGCACGGCAAGCGGTGCGCCTTTTGAAACCCGCGCGCCTGGGACAACCAAAATCTCGCGCACAAGGCCGGGCATGGGTGCGGTAATATCGCCATCCTTTGCAGCATCGGATTGCGCAAAGCCCGGTTGCACGCGGCTGAAGCAAAACCGGCGCACGCCGATTGCGATCTCGATTTGATCTGGATCTTGATGCGCGCGGTATTGGATATCGGTCTCTCCCACTTTCGCGCGCGGCATAGGCTGACGGGCATCGTCAAATTCGATCTCAAAGCTCTCACCCGCTACCTCGACATGCCAAGTATCCGAGAGACAGCGCAGCCGCGCCGTGTAATCAGCACCATCACAAATCACCGTCATCTCAAGCGGCGGCAAGGGGGCGGAGGCCCAACCCAGTTGATTGGTCGAAAGATACCCAGCCGCTGCGAAGGCGCGGCGTTGGTCTTCCCGCGCCAATAGCGCGGCCGCGAGTGCGCGCTCTGCGGGTTTGGGCGCATGTTCGGAAAAACCGTCTGGATAGGCGTCCTCTAGGATCGCGGTTGTCGCCTCTCCAGCAGCAAAAGCCGGTAGCGACAGCACATCGGCGAGAAACCCCGCGTTGGTCTTCAACCCCAGCAGAACCGAGTCCTCAACCGCTTTGATCGCCCGCGCGCGCGCGATCTCGCGAGTCTCCCCATGGGCAATGATCTTAGCCAACATCGCGTCATAATAAGGAGAGACCGAGGTGCCAGAGGCAACGCCTGCATCTACCCGCACACCCGGGCCCTCGGCGGGTTGCCAAAGCGCGACGTGCCCTGTTACCGGCATATAATCCCGCGCCGGATCTTCCGCATAGAGCCGAACCTCAATCGCATGGCCCGTCAGTCGCACTGCATCTTGCTCCAGTGGTAAGGGCGCGCCCTCGGCAACGGCAAACTGCAAAGCGACCAAGTCCAACCCCGTCACAAGTTCTGTCACCGGATGCTCAACCTGTAGCCGCGTATTCATTTCAAGGAAGTAAAAGCCGCCCTCGGCATCCAGCAGGAACTCGACCGTTCCCGCCCCGCAATAATCAACCGCCCGGGCGGCCTCAATCGCCGCTTGCCCCATGCGCGCGCGCAACTGCGGTGTCATGATGGGACAGGGGGCCTCTTCGACAACTTTTTGGTGGCGACGTTGGACCGAGCAATCC
>CAYWNJ010000074.1:0-5577 GCA_964459535.1 uncultured Rhodobacterales bacterium | reverse complement strand
AATCCCGCTCTCCAAGATGAATCGTGTTTCCGTGCGTATCTGAGAAAATCTGAAACTCAACATGGCGCGGCGCAATGATCGCTTTTTCCAAGATCAGCGCGCCGGAGCCAAAGGCTGCCTCCGCTTCGGACCGCGCAAGAGCCAACGCCTCGGCCAGCCCTTCTGCGCTATCGACGCGCCGCATACCGCGCCCGCCGCCGCCCGCTGCGGCTTTGATCATCACAGGAAAGCCGATCTCTATCGCTTTGGCGATCAGTGTCGCCTCCGACTGATCCGCCCCTTGATAGCCGGGCACACAAGGTACTCCTGCGGCAATCATCAGCTGTTTTGCCCGCGCCTTATCGCCCATCGCCTCAATCGCGGCAGCAGGCGGGCCGATAAAGACCAGCCCTGCCGCCTTCACCGTACGGGCAAAGTCGGCATTCTCCGAGAGGAACCCATAGCCGGGGTGGATGGCATCCGCACGGGTACGCTGCGCGGCCTCAATAATTTTGTCGCTGCAAAGATAGCTTTGCTCGACAGGTCCTGGGCCAATCCGCACAGCCTCGTCGGCCAGCGCGACATGCGGCGCGGCCTTGTCCGCGTCGGAATAGACCGCAATCGTACGGAGCCCGCGCGCCCGCGCGGTGCGGATCACACGGCAGGCGATCTCTCCACGATTGGCGATCAGTACAGAACGGAGTGTGGCGGTCGGCGCAACCATCATGGGCCCTCTCAAAAGCGGCTCACGCCATAGCTGCCGCGCTTGGTGCGGCGGGCGCGCCCTTCGCGGCACGTCTCTAGGCAGAAGGCAAGTACTTGGCGTGTGTCCCGTGGGTCGATAATCCCGTGATCAAGGCATCGGCCCGACGTGTAGAACGCCGTATGTTGACGGTCAAAATGGCTTTGGATTGCGGTGGATTGCTGGGCAAGCGCGGCCTCATCCGCTTCGACACCTTGGCGCTGCGCGGTCGCCCTGGCGACCATCTCCATCGTGCCAGCGGCCTGCGCGCCGCCCATCACGCCGCTCATAGCGTTCGGCCAAGCAAAGAGAAAATCCGGCTCATAAGCAAAACCGCTCATCCCGTAATTGCCCGCGCCAAAACTCGCCCCGATATAGAGCGTAATGCGCGGCACATCGACCGAGCTTACCGCTTGGATCAGCTTCGAGCCGTGCTTGATCATCCCTGCCTGCTCATATTCCGTGCCGACCATAAAGCCGGTTGTGTTATTCAAGAAAATCAGCGGTGTATCGGCCTGCCCGCAGAGCTGGATGAACTGCGCAGCCTTGGTCGCACCCGCCGGATCAATTGGACCGTTATTCCCAATCAGGCCCACCGGCATTCCACTGATATGCGCCCTAAAGCACACCGTTGACACCCCATAGCTCGGCTTAAAGTCAGTAAAATCTGAACCGTCCGTCACACGGGCGACAACCTCGCGCACATCATAGGGCGTGCGGTAGTCAACCGGTACTGTGCCCGCGAGCTCTGAGGGCGGGTGCTTGGGTTCAGCGAACGAAGGGCGCGCGTCAGCGGGCAGAGAGTCGTTCCAGCCGAGGCCGCGCACAACGTCGCGGGCAATGTGTAGCGCATGGGCATCGTCTTCGGCGAGGTATTCAACCAAACCAGAAAGCCGCGCATGCATTTCAGAGCCGCCAAGCGCACGCTCATCAGCCTTTTCACCCGTCGCCGCATGAACCAGCGCCGCACCGGCGAGCGCGGCGAGCCCATTCTTTTTCACTCCAATCACATAATCCGAGAGGCCAGGCATATACGCGCCCCCCGCCGTCGAGGCGCCGTGCAACACCGCAATCGTCGGCAAGCCCGCCGCGCTAAGCCGCGCGAGGTTACGAAAGATTTGCCCGCCATAGGCCCAATGCTCGACCTTATACTCCATCAGATTGGCGCCCGCGCTTTCGACCAGATGGATCAGCGGGAGTTTCTGGCGGAGCGCAATCTCTTGCAGGCTCAGCGCAACCGTCGCCGTCATGGCACCGATGGCCCCAGCCTTGATCCCGCTATCATCCACCCAAATCGCGCAGCGCACCCCCGCGACAAAGCCGATACCAACGATCACCGAAGAGCCCGGCACCGAGGTCGCCGGATCCTCCGTATCCACCATATACCCAGCCAGCGTGTGGAGCTGCAGAAAAGGCAGACCAGGGTCCAGCAGCTTGGCCAGGCGCTCTCGCGGGGTCAGCTGGCCCCGCGCTTTCATCCGATCCCGACGTTTTTCAGAGAGTGCGATGGGGCGCTCTTCCAAGGCGCGCAGTTCGGAGACTTTCGCCAGCATATCCGCTTGATGGCTTTGAAATGCGGGGCTTTGAGGCGCGATTTGACTGGTAAAGCTCATTCGGTGCTCCTCTGCCCGGTGTTAGGCACAAGGTCCGAGGGGATCTCAACGGGCAGCGCGAGCAGCCGTTGCGCAAAGCTCTTCCCCTGGCTGTCATTGCGCAGGCTCGCGATGCCGCCGCCGCCCAAAGCTTGGTGTAGGACAATGTTCATCGCGTGCGGACCGGGCAGATAGAACCGCTCTATCTCACCCTTCAACTCGGCGGCAAATACTTGAGCAATCGCGGCGGGCGTAAGCGCCGCCCAAATCCACGGCATATAAGCAGGCAACCGCGCCATAACCCCGATATTGGCGATATCTCCCTTGTCCCCAGACCGCGCAACCGCCAGATCCTCAAGCGCGACCGAAGTCAAATCGCCATCGGATGCCACAGCCTCTGTTGGGACGGGCCGCGCGGGGTCGCTTGGCACCTGTGGCCTAATATGCGTGGGCAAATACTCGATAGGCGCACCATCCAAGGTCAATTGGACCTGAGGCATAGTCCGGGCAACAAGTGACGAAAACAAAGCCACGACCGGAGAAGGCTTGGGCCGCCCTGCGCCCGTGAAGAAGTGCAATCCCGGAGGCGTCGCGAGCGCCGCGCCGATAAGCTCTCCCAGAAAAATCTGCACCGCGCGCGCGTCTTGATGCTGCACCGCTGCGGTCACCGAGACTTCCTCATACGCTCCCCCGCCCGTGCGCCCACCAAAGCATTCAATGCTCACCTGATCGAAATCTCGCGCGCCTAGCTTTGCAAGGCGCGCCCGCGCCCGCTGGAGAGCCATCTGCGCATAGCTTTTCCCCTTGGCGCGCGCATCGCGCCCGTTAAAGTTAAGCACCTGCCCGGCGCGATACCCGTCCCTCCAAGTTGTCGACACCTTGAGCAGTCCAGTGGGCGCGCGCCCTTTAGCGCCAGAGACACGCACTTTGCCGGGCGCTGTTTCTTCAAGCGCAACCTGGGAAAAATCACAGACCAAATCGGGCAGCAGATAGGCTTGCGGGTCGCCAATCTCATAAAGCAACTGCTCGCCAACGGTTTCGCGGGTGACAAGCCCGCCGGTGCCCCCTGGAGTTTCAATCGTAAAGCTGCCATCCGGCGCAATCTCGGCAATCGGATAGCCAATCTCTGCGCACCTCGGCACGCTCTCCCAGTCAGTGAAGTTTCCCCCCGTCGCCTGCGGGCCGCATTCAAGCAAATGGCCCGCGAGCGCTCCATTCGCCAGCATGTCGTACTGATCAGGCGCCCAGCCAAACGCATACATAGAGGCGGCGAGCGTAAGCGCGCTATCGACGCAGCGCCCTGTAATCACGATATCAGCGCCTGCTTCGAGTGCAGCGACGATAGGTCCTGCCCCGAGATAAGCATTGGCAGAGAGCACTTTGGACAGGTCGGGATAGGGCGCGTCGCTAAACATCTCCCGCGTCTCTGCGAGCGCCTCCAGCGCACCCATGAGGTCATCGCCTTCTACAACCGCAACACTAAGGTCCAAGCCCAAGCGGTTAATCTCGCCCTGCAACACCTCCGCGCAGGCGGCGGGGTTCATGCCGCCTGCGTTTGACAGAACTTTCACCCCTTTGCGTGCGATCTGTTCAAGATTTGGCGCCATGGCCTGACGCACAAAGTCGGAAGCATAGCCTGAGCTGGGATCCTTGGCCCGCGCGCGCGCCATAATCGACAGTGTAATCTCCGCCAGATAGTCGTAGACCAAAAAGTCAAGTTTTGGATCGGTCAGCAATTGCTCTGTGGCGATGGCTGTTTCTCCCCAAAAGCCACTCGCGCCGCCAATGCGCACTACATTGCTTACCATGCGATCCTCCTAGCGGCCAAAGACCGCCCCTGATCGCTACATTCCTTCGAGCTACTGGCAAAGGTCAAGCGCTTGACCCTTATGACGCTACGCACCCCCATGACGAAAAAGCCCGCCGTGTTTCGCAACGGCGGGCCTCTTGTTCAGTCTGCGGCAGCGCTAGTCAAAAACCGAGGCTATCTCATCCACGCTAACGCCCTCTTTGATCTCACGCAGCCGCGCATAGGTCAGCGCGACCGAGATCCCACCCAAACCGTAGCCAATTGCGCCAATAGCAGATGACACAATGATAGCAATTATCCAGCCCAGAGTTTCGCCACCGAATGCAGATGTCAAAACTGGCATCATATACTCGGCTATATTTTGAATAATTGAAGCTATGATTCCAACCACAAGAACTAAACCAACAATCGGCCACCTATATTCTTTCGTTAGCTCAGCACTGCGGCCAAGAGAGCCAAATCCTGCCCGTTCAATCACTGCAACCGCAGCAAAAACATAGAACACAGCGTAGATCCATAGCCCCGGCACAACCAGAAAGATAAAGCCAATGACCATTAAAATTCCCGAAGCGATTGCAAGGATCGTGATGGGAATGATCGCCGATAAGGCCCTTGCAAAGTAAGTTGCTATACTGCCACTCCGGTCAAGTTTCACATCATATGCCAATTGAACCAGTACGGCCGTAATCAGACTGTAAAACGCGATCACAAGCAGCACAACCAAGACCGCCGCGGAAACAGCACCGGTAATTCCAATGTTTCCCGACACCCCAAGATCAAAATTGGTGCTTGTTTGGTCGGGCCCGGCAAAAGCAAGCGTCAGAAACATCGGAATAAATGCGATGAAGATAACCTTCAATAAGTTTCCAAACAAAATGGAGAAACTCTCTGAGATAATTCCTCCCACTCCAAGAGAAGCCCCTGCCCCGGTTGCGTTTTGATCTGCCATCTAGACACCCTCATTCCTTATCCATGCGTTTTTTACGCCTATCGTCTGGTCGATAGTCGCCTAATTTATAGGCATTTGTGAACAACCTGGGAAGCACTTTCTCAGACCCCCTTCACTATATGCCCGGTGACATGTCTCATAAGACACAGTATAATGTAGAGATCTCTAATCGAAGACAGATGCGATATCGCGTAAGACGCCCCCCTCTTTGATCTCCACCAGGCGTAGGTAGATTAACGTCGTCGCGATACAAATTAGACAGTATCCGATTGCGAATAAGAAAAATGTAAGAGCGCCCAGTAGGGAAGCCAGCAGGAACGAATCGTGATAAACGATAAGCAACGCCACTCCGGCGGATATACCCGCTGCTGTCATCGCTCCACAAATAACACCGAATACAATGAACTGTGCAGCTATCGAAAACCTATAGCCCTTGGTCAGAACGGCACTACGCTTCAATGCGCGTAGGCTCTCCTGCTCAATCACAGTGACTGGGACGAAACAC
>CAYWNJ010000073.1:0-8639 GCA_964459535.1 uncultured Rhodobacterales bacterium | reverse complement strand
CAGATGCATTGAGAGCGCCAGCCTACGCGTGCCGGGTGCGCGGGTCTCAAGCGCCTCTACGATGCCACCTGGACCTGACCCTGGCATCGACACATCCGTGACCGCGATGTCGCGTTGCGCCTCTGCGGTGTGTTCGATCAGCGCCTGTCCGTCCGAGACTGTAGCAAAGATCGCAAAACCCGGTGTGCGCTGTAGCAGTTGCTCCAACCCCTGCAAGACGCTCTTGTGATCGTCAGCCAGCACAATCTGAATCCGTTCCTCCGGCATCTGCGCGACCTCTCGACATGTTGGATCACCAGTCGGTTCCGCTAGTGACTCTATCCAATGGCATCCTGCTTGGCACCTGTCGATTTGAACAGCTAGTGCTGCCCTCCCTCCGTCTGGTTATGTCTGCCACGCGGAGCTCTGCCACGGCCCGCGAAATACGAGGAGATTTCGACATGGCTTTTTTCAGAGGCACCAGAGGGAACGATTCCGTTAATGGCACCGCCAACAGGGATCTGATTTTCACCGGTCGAGGCCGAGACACGATTGAAGGCAACGACGGCAACGATGTGATTTTCTCGGGACACGGCGCTGACAAAGTCTATGGTGGCGCGGGCAACGATTTTATCCGGTCGGGCCGCGGACATGACACTGTCGATGGTGGCGCAGGCAACGATTTTATCATAACGGGTTGCGGGCGCGACACTGTCGATGGTGGCGCAGACAACGATATTATCGTATCGGGCCGCGGACGTGACAGCGTTCAGGGCGGTGCGGGTGACGACGTGATTTTGGCTGGTCGGGGCGCGGATACAATCAACGGCGGCGCGGGCGATGATCGCCTGTTTGGCGGTCATGGCCGCGATGTATTGGTGTTCGAACTGGCCGAAAACCTGGGCAATAGCGACATCTATCGAGGTGGGCGCGGGCGCGATACTTTAGAGATCCGGTTGACTGACGCAGAGCTGGCCATTGAGGGCTTGCTTGACGAGTTGCTGGCATTTCACGACCTGATAGAGGACCAGGGCGGCGCAGCCTTCCACTTTGCGACGATGGGCCTAAATGTGGCTCAGATTGAGGAACTTCGTATCCTGGTGGACGAGGTCGAGGTGGACATTCGCGACCTAATCCCACAGGATCCAGTAGCACAGGACGACAGCTTTGATTTGAACGAGGACGGTCCGGTTTTGGACGGATCGGTGCTGGGGAATGATGACGTGCCTGAAGGTCTTGCGGGGGTTACACTTGTAACCGGCCCGGCCAAAGGGGTGCTAGATCTGCGTGGTGATGGCACCTTCTCATTTGATCCAGCTGGTGCTTTCGAAGACTTGGCCGAGGGCGAAACCGCGACTGTCGCCTTTACCTACCAAATCCGTGACACCCGAGGAGAGACCGCGCAGGCGCAGGTTATTCTCACCATCACCGGACAGAACGACGCACCTGTTGCGCTCGCTGTTGCGGGTGCTGCTAACGAGGACGGGCCGGGCGTAGTGCTCGCAGCGAACTTCAGCGATGTAGATGCCTCTGACACGCACACCTTTTCTGTGGACACCACGGGCACGCGGGGCAGCGTAACAAACAACTTCGATGGGACGTTCCTCTATGACCCGAACGGCGCGTTCGAGGATCTGGCCCAGGGAGAGACTGCCACCGACACTTTCACCTATACCGTCGATGATGGCCAAGGCGGTGCTTCAACCGAGACGGTCACAGTAACAATCACCGGACAATCTGACGGTCTGTTCACGGTTAACGCCGACACGGTTGACCTGCGCACCGCGGTTGAGACGCTGCCTGAAGAGGCGTTCGACGGCATTTTCCGCAACGCCTTGGCGGGTGATGACCAAGTCACATTGATCGATGGTGCAGAGGCATCGGCCTATATCGGTCAATTCGTCGGACAGACCTTCAACGGAGGCGACGGCAACGATACTCTGCGAGTGACCTCTGACGCGATGGACGTGGAGGGCGGCAATGGCATCGACACGGCGGACTTCTCACTGTTGAGCCGTGGGATGACCTATGATTTCGCAAGCGGCGTGGCAGACATCGCATCGGTGGGATCGCTCAACGTAAATGGTGTTGAGAACATCATCGGCAGTCGCAGCAATGATGTGATCAACCATGGCGTTGGTGCCAACCGGATCGACGGTGGTGCCGGAAACGATAGGTTCCTGTTGAGCCTGGGCCTGTCAACGCTGGATGATGTCTTTATCGGTGGCACCGGGTCTGACAGGATCGAGAACCTGTCCGACGCTGACATCGTCTTCCGTGGCTTTGATATGGACGGTACGACCAACGGCGGCGGGATCGAGCAAATCGACCTTGCAGGCCAGAGTATCCTTGGGACCGAAGAGGCGAACCTCTTTGACTTCGCGACGATGACGTTCCAACAGATCGACAACACCATGCCAATGATCCAAACACTGGATGGCGACGATGTGGTTTTAGGGACGCGCAACGCGGGCACGCTACAATCCGGGGGCTCGGCCTTTGATCATACCTTTGATCTGGGCGATGGTGACGACAGCTTTATCGGGGCAGAATCCGGCTCGGTGCGTGACCACGTCGACGGCGGAAACGGCAACGACACGCTTTCGGGTGGTCGGGCTAACGATATGCTCAACGGAGGCGACGGCCAAGATGTTATAGACGGTGGGGGCGGGGATGACCGGCTCACGGGCGGCGCCGGCGTTGACACATTCGTCTTCGCCGATGGCGATGGGGCCGATACCATCACAGATTACAACGGCGACATCCTTGATCTGCGTGGCGTCACAGGTATCGAAAGCGTGAACGATCTGATCCTGAACCATGTCTCGGTTTCGGGGGGCGATCTGATCATTGGTACTGGTTTGCAGATCTCGATCAGATTGGAGGATACGACGCTTGTCGACTTCCAAGACGACGTGCTGCTGATGCTCTGAGCGAGCGCCAGCTTGGGCGCGTTCGCTGAATTTAGCCCAACGCAGCGCGCTTTAACCGAAAGGCGTTGCGTTGGATGCCCTAAGGCAAATGGCTTGGGGCATTCGTCTTTTAGGCGAGGTCTCGATGGTTTTCTGCCAGCTCTATCCTAACGCGAATTGCCCAGGCATACTTTGACCTTAGCGGCCGTTTCTGACCCACGATGCGGCCTTTGTTCTATGCCGGGCGAAGTGCGCGAATAGCTGTTAAGTCTGGTGTTTCCATAACTGATCCTCCGATCCGCCATGCCCCCAACAAAGGAAGAACGAAGCCGCTCTCGCGGCAATGGCGCTTGTGGCTGGGGTTATGAGCCGGTCCTGACGGTGCGCGTTTTGTGATCTTGCTGACCTGTTTGACGATTGAGGTTTCTCAATCTGATAACAGGAAGTTCCCATGAAGGAGATGAAGTCACGCATGGTTTAGATGATGCCTTTGTGCGACGGGCTTTGCAGCACTGTCAAAAAACCGGGGGCACCTCGGCTATGCTGCGCAACCTCCGCAGTTTGGCGAACCCCGCCCGGCATCATAAGTTCTCCAAGACCCCACCAGAAGGTTAGCGGACTATAGTTCGACCAGTAAAGCTCTAACTACTGCGAGAAACTGGTCACTGTATTGATTGCAAGCAAGCGATCTCCCGTGTTCGGGAGATCTGTTAGTTCACGAAGGTAAGCGCTTACGTTATCGAAATTTGTCCACTCAACAACATCGATGTTTGCTCCAACTGAACGCTCAGATCGCTCCAGATAGGGATCATTGGCAGCGGACTGAACGGATTGAATTATTGTGGTGCGTTGAAACGCCGTAGGCACAAAAATGCTGCAGGAAGCATAAACACGTGGACCAGAATCGAACTGAGATACAATCCAACTCAATCCAGCCACCGCCCCATCAGGGTGTGCAACAAAAATGCCTTGTAATCCGTCGATTTTTCCAGCCTGGATATTATCGATGACCTCGCGAAAATTTCTAATCCCGGCTCTAAACTTCGCTTCCAACGCCTCTCTAGGAAGTCCGCCATCTTCTTGGAAGAGGGCAAAGGCTGCCATTGCATTTGCGAGTTCATCCAATTGACCAGAAGAGGGTCTAATCCATCCTTGCTTCTCAAGATCCATTTGTACCGCAGAGGAAGAACTCCCCTCTTGGAGACAATGCCGGAGGAGGCTCTCCATTGGAGAAGCAATTGCAAAGCTAGCTGTGCATGTAGCTAGAACACTAAGAAGTATCAAAATTAGCCGCATAATTCATACCTTTGAATGGCATTGTTGCATAACTCCGTCGACCTGACGGATTCAAATATGGTATCAATGACGTTAGCTGGGCGACATGCCGATATCAACACCTTCCCGCTATCGCACCACGAACGGGGTAAAGTACAATGCGTTGCTACGCTACCGTGGGTCTCTGCTGCTTTGGTTAGTCGCGCCTATTCAACCGATCTACGCTGACCAAACGCGAAACTTCATACTTCAGATGATCATGGTTGAGGCAGTCAAAGAATCCAGAAATGTCCAAGGCGAATACACTGCGATTTTGCCGCTGTGAGATTTCGCCGAAGAGTGGCTTTGCGTGGAGAATATTGGTTCCCCCATCACGTCGATAAGCAAGGACACTGCCTCTTGTTCCGTCTTGCACGTACTATGCAAACATGAACATGTTCGATAAAGTTGCATAAGAAGAACTAATTAAATAGTCCCCGGTAAGCTCGGAGCGGTTCAATACATGATTAAATGAGGCGGGAGGGCGCTAGATGGAACAATTCTCAGACTATGGACACGCGCTGGCCTCGATGGCGGGCTTTGCGCTGCTTTTGGTGGTACTTTCAGCAATGTCGGTGAGCGGGCGCAGCAGTGACCAAAGATGCGATTGTGGGCATGTAAAGCGGGACTACGCGAACGTCGTGTATCGTCGCGGCCGTGCGTTTATGAATGCAGTTGAGACGACCGGTCCGTTTATGCTTGCCCTCGGCGCGGCGATGCTGACCGGGGCAAACCCCTTTTGGGTCAATCTTTTGGCAAGCCTCTTTCTGTTGGCGCGGATCGCGGTTGCCGCTGTGCATATTGGCACGACGAATCAATCCGCACGTTCGGCGCTCTGGTCGGTTTCAATCCTATGCGTGTTGGGGCTGGCGGGGCTCGGGTTTGTCTCTGCGTTTTAAACTGTGGGTGCTGCTATGAAATGGATCTTCCTGCCGGTTCTTGGGATAACGTTTGCGCTCAGCGCCTGCCAGAACAGAGGCGCCGCGATTGCTTTTGACGAGACCTATTTTGCCACGCGCCTGTCTAATGTTGATCGACTGCGCGACCAGTTTGTGATCACCGTTAGTCCTTTTTCGGCCAGCGCGGAGGGCGCGCGCGAGGCGGGGCGCTATGAGGCGACGCGATATTGCATCGACCTTTACGGCTCTTCCGACGTTATTTGGCAAGCTGGGCCAGATGCAGAGCCCGAGGCGCTTGAGGTCTCGAACGACACGTTAACGCTGCGCGGAGCTTGTGCGCCCCTCTGAGACATAATGCGCGGTTTTCCGCTGGCAATTTCTGGTGTTATTGCATAGCAAGACGATGCTTTCCCATCTGCGGCAACCCAGCGGAGGTGGAGGGAGATAGAATGCGTGCGACCAAGGTGATCAGCTTGATCTTAGCAACTGCTCTTCTAACCAGCGCTGCCGGGGCAAAGCCACCGCTGCGCGAGACAGAGATTGATAGCGCCTTGCTTTCTGTGGGTTTGGCCGATGAAATTCGGAAATCCTGCCCGGATATTTCGGCGCGGCTGATCCGTGCCCTCTCGACATTGCGCGCGATTAAGGCGCGGGCATTGGCGCTGGGATATTCCGAGCGTGAGATCGACGCATATCGCTCCTCCCCCGAGGAAAAGGCGCGTATTCGGGCATTGGGTGAACAGCGGCTTGAGGCCGAGGGGGTCCGCGCGGGGCAGCCTGAAAGCTATTGTGACTTTGGCCGGCGCGAGATCGCAAAGAAAAGCCAAATCGGCGAGTTATTAAGGGCGAATTGACCTATGGGCGATATGCGCAAAATCGTTATTGATGAGCAGGAGCTTGAGGTGGACGGGGCCATGACCTTGATCCAAGCGTGCGAGCAGGCCGGTATTGAGGTGCCAAGGTTCTGCTATCACGAGCGTTTGTCCATCGCGGGCAATTGCCGCATGTGTTTGGTCGAGGTGGTGGGCGGCCCGCCCAAACCGGCAGCCTCTTGCGCGATGCAAGTGCGGGATTTGCGCCCGGGTCCCGACGGTCAGCCGCCTGTGGTCAAGACGAACTCTCCGATGGTCAAAAAGGCCAGGGAAGGGGTGATGGAGTTCTTGCTTATCAATCATCCGCTTGATTGCCCGATTTGCGATCAGGGCGGAGAATGTGACTTGCAAGACCAGGCGATGGCTTACGGCGTTGATTTTTCGCGCTACCGCGAGCCAAAGCGGGCCGTGGATGACCTCGACCTTGGTCCACTGGTTGAAACCCATATGACGCGCTGCATTTCTTGCACGCGCTGTGTCCGCTTCACGACCGAAGTCGCCGGGATTACCCAGATGGGGCAGACTGGACGCGGCGAGGATGCCGAGATTACGGCCTATCTGGGCGAGACGCTGAACTCGAATATGCAAGGGAATATCATTGATCTTTGCCCTGTTGGCGCTTTGGTTTCAAAGCCTTACGCCTTCACCGCACGCCCGTGGGAGCTGACCAAGACCGAGAGTATTGACGTGATGGACGCCCTTGGCAGTTCGATCCGCGTTGATACCAAAGGCCGCGAGGTCATGCGGTTTCTGCCAATCAACCACGATGGGGTGAATGAGGAGTGGATTTCCGACAAGACTCGATTTGTATGGGACGGCCTGCGCCGCCAACGCCTGGATCAGCCTTACCTGCGCGAGAATGGCAAATTGCGGCCCGCGAGCTGGGCCGAAGCGCTGAGCGCGGCGGCGGCGGCACTGAAGGGCGCGCAAAAGCCGGTTGGTCTGATCGGTGATCTTGCGCCGGTTGAGGCGATCTTTGCGCTCAAGCAGTTGATCGAAGGGCAGGGCGGTTTGGTGGAATGCCGCACGGACGGGGCGAAACTGCCAAGCGGCAATCGTGCGGCCTATGTGGGAACCGCGCGGATTGAGGATATTGATACAGCGAAACGCATCCTACTGGTTGGCACCAATCCGCGGGATGAGGCGCCGGTTCTGAACGCGCGCATTCGCAAAGCCTGGTTGGGCGGCGCGACGGTTGGCCGGGCCGGGCCTCAGGTCGATCTGACATATGATGTTGTAGAATTGGGGGCAGGGCGCGCGGCGTTGCAAGATCTGCTTGGTATGGATCACTCGGACAATGAAGGCGGTGTGATCATCCTGGGCCAAGGCGCGTTGCAAGGCGCGGATGGGGCCGCAGTTCTGGCCGCTGTCCAGCAATTGGCAGCGCGCGTTCAGTCAAAGCTCTTGGTGCTGCATACGGCGGCGTCACGCGTGGGGGCCATGGATGTCGGGGCGGTGAACCCGGATGGGATGACCGCACTTCAGGATGCCGACGTGATTTATAGTCTCGGCGCAGATGAAAACGACATCGCGGCGGGCCCCTTCGTGATCTATCAGGGCAGCCACGGGGATCGGGGCGCCCATCGCGCCGATGTGATTTTGCCCGGCGCGGCCTATACCGAAGAGCCGGGGCTTTTCGTCAATACTGAGGGGCGCCCTCAAATCGCGCAGCGGGCCAGTTTTGCGCCGGGGGAGGCTAAAGAAAACTGGGCCATTCTGCGCGCGCTCTCAGGCGAAATGGGCGCGGCGTTGCCCTATAACTCCGTTGGCGCGCTGCGTGCGGCGCTGATTGCTGAGGTGCCGCATTTGGATGCGATTGATAGCGTTCCTGAAAATGAGGGCGCGCCGCTAGAGCAAGGCACGCTTGAAAGCGGCGATTTTAGCTATGCGGTGACCGACTTTTATCTGACAAACCCGATTGCGCGGGCGTCGTCTTTGATGGGCGAGCTGAGCGCTCAGCTTTCAGAGCGCCCCGCCAAAGTGGCGGCGGAATGAGCCGGATCATGGTGCTTGCGCTTCCCCTTCTCGCCGCCTGCGATACGCCCGAAGTGGCAGGGCCAGGGCTTGTGCCCACCTATCAGGGGGTAGAGACCCGGCTTTTGGACAATGATTTGGTCCAGTTTCGCGTGTCGATGACCCATGCGGCTGAGCGGGCGGATGTTGAGGCCTACGCAGAATGTGCGGCGGCGCAATATACTCTTATTCGCGGGTACGGGTTTGCGCGCCATGTGCGCACAAGCGTTGAAAATGACGGTGTGAATTGGTCCGCCGATGCGGTCTATACCATTTCGCCCGGATTGCCGCGGGGTCTTCGCACGATTGACGCCGAAGTTGTAACAGCGCATTGCGTTGAGCAGCGGATACCAACGGTTTGAGGCTCTGATGATCGAATTTTTCACCACCACACCCCTTGGTATCGTGCTGACGATAACAGGTCAGATCTTCTTGCTGCTGATCCCGCTGCTGCTGGCCCTCGCGTTTTTGATGTATGCGGATCGTAAAATCTGGGCAGCGGTGCAAATGCGGCGTGGCCCGAATGTGGTGGGTGTGTATGGGCTGCTGCAGAGCTTTGCCGATTTTATCAAATATATCGTCAAAGAAGTTGTCTTTCCGGCCGGGGCGGACAAGGTGGTCTTTCTGCTCGCGCCGATGATTTCGCTGGT
>CAYWNJ010000072.1:0-8777 GCA_964459535.1 uncultured Rhodobacterales bacterium | reverse complement strand
TGGGCCGTCTCAAAAAGCTGCGATCACAAAACCCGGATCTAAAGATCGGGGTTGCGGGCTGCGTCGCGCAGGCCGAGGGCGAAGAGATTATGCGTCGCCAGCCCATGGTTGATTTGGTTGTCGGACCGCAAAGCTATCATCGGTTGCCAGAGCTAGAGGCGAAAGCGCGGCAGGGGGGAAAGGCGCTCGACACCGATTTCCCCGAAGAAGACAAGTTCGAGCATCTCGCCCGGCGCCCCAAGGCGGCGCGCGGCCCGACGGCCTTTCTGACCGTACAAGAGGGCTGTGATAAGTTCTGCGCATTTTGCGTGGTGCCTTATACGCGGGGCGCCGAGGTGAGCCGTCCCGTTGCGCGTATCCTAACCGAGGCCCAAGATTTGGTTGAGCGCGGGGTGCGCGAAATCACACTTCTTGGGCAGAATGTGAATGCCTATCATGGTATCGGCCCGGATGGTGCGGAATGGTCCCTGGCTCGTTTGATTTGGGCCTTGGATAAGGTGGACGGCTTGGAGCGTATCCGCTTTACCACCTCTCATCCCAATGAAATGACGCCGGATCTGATCGAGGCGCATGGGACTTGTGCAAAGCTGATGCCTTATCTTCATTTGCCGGTCCAATCAGGCAGCGATCGCATCCTCAAGCGCATGAACCGCGGCCATACCGCCGAGGCGTATTTGCGCCTTATCGAAAAGATCCGCGCCGCGCGGCCGGATATTGTGCTCTCCGGTGATTTCATCGTGGGTTTCCCCGAGGAAACCGAAGCCGAGTTTCAATCGACGCTCGATTTGATCAAAGCCGTCCATTATGGCTCGGCCTATTCGTTCAAATACTCCCCGCGCCCCGGCACCCCCGCAGCGGAGCGGGCGCAGGTTGACCCGGCGGAGGCAGATGACCGGCTCCAGCGCCTGCAACAGCTCATCAACACCCAACACCAAGAAACCCAAGCGCAGATGGTCGGACGCGAGGTTGGCGTTTTGTTCGAAAAACCAGGCCGTCTTCCGGGCCAACTTGTTGGGAAGTCGGATTATCTACATGCTGTGCATGTAATGGCTGACACCGCCTCAATCGGAGACATCGCGCGGGTGAGAATCGAAAAGACGGGGACGCATTCGCTCTCTGGGCTCTTGGTTTAGAGCATAACTTACGCGCGATTTATCGAAAAAGTTGAGGATAAGTAGGGTTTTCGACGCAGAATACCCACAATATCTTGTAAAGATTACTTCACAGTGTGGTATTTTTTGAATAACCTACCACAAATGCCAGCTTATGAACCTGACACTCAGAACGTCCAGGCGTGGCATTATACTAAGGGACAAAGGAACTTGGCTGTGACCTCTGTTATATCTGATGTGTTTCCGCGCGTGATCTCGGTCATCGGCGCGGCGATTTTGGCGCTTGCGGCTCTCAGCCAAGGCGCATCCGCGCAATCGACGGGCGAACGATTTATCCCAACGATTTGGGTGGATCCCGATGGGTGTGAGCATTGGGTTATGGATGACGGGGCCGAAGGCTACATGACGCCCCATGTTCGGCGCGACGGTACACCGGTTTGCCGCCGGGGCAATGTTTGCGGTGTGATGAACTCGGATCAATTTTTTGCCACCAACAGTTTTCGGATTTCCGAAGCGGGCAAGGGTAAGCTGATGTCTTTCTTTCGGCAAGCAAGCGCGCGGAGCTACATCATTACAGGTCATACCGATAGCCGGGCCTCTGATGAGTACAACATGCGCCTGTCTTTAAACCGCGCGAACGCGGTCGCTGCGGTTGCCCAGCAGAGCGGGGCAAATGTCACGGATGTACGGGGCTATGGCGAGCGTCAACCAGCAGCAAGCAACGCGACAGCGGCGGGCCGAGCCAAGAACCGCCGCGTCGAAATTCTGTGTATTCGCTAGGGGGCGGGGCTATGACTTTGACAAGACTTTCACTGATTGTTTGTTTCGCAGTTGGTCTGTCCGCCTGTGAAGAGGGGGTTTCGGACCAAGTGGGGGAAGACAAAGGCTTTGATCGCGGCGTAGATGAAAAGGACCTAAGCCAGCTTGTCGCGGGGATCTGGGTTGATCCAAACGGATGCGATCACTGGATTATTGACGATGGTCTGGAAGGCTACCTTTCTGCCCGCTTGGACAAATTCGGCAAACCCGTTTGCTCTGGCGTGGCGCCCCCTACAACCGTTGTAGGCGATTACCAATCTGGCGGCAGCTCAATTATTGGCGATCCTCTTTAGGCGGCATCTGGCTAAACACATGGCGCATAGGGCCTCATTTTGCTAGAAGAGCGCGTGAAAATGCGTTTCGGATGTTGTATCAGCGTGCATGAGTTGCGAAACTTAGGCTTGAGATTCTTCCTAAGCGGAGCGCGCCTTTGATCGCCGGTGCACAACCTTCGAACCCTGCCAATTTGCCAAACGAGTCGACGCTCGAATTCCCTGAAAACCGCCTGCTGGTCGATCTATGCGGGCCGTATGATCAGCACGTTGCCGCGATCGAGGCTGCATTGGAAGTGCAGATCATTCGCCGCGGCAATATCTTTACTATTTTGGGCGAGCCAGCCGCTCAATCCCGCGCCGGCGAGGTGATGAATGCGCTTTATCTGCGGCTCGAAAGCGGGAAGAGTGTTGAACCGGCGGATGTAGATCGTGAATTGCGTATGGGCACGTCCGAGCGGGGCACGGGCAGCCTCTCTGGGGATCAGCTTGAAATGCCCGTTGGCGCGCGGATCGAGATCAACACCCGGAAAAAGCTTATCGAGCCGCGCACTGAGGCGCAAAAGAACTATGTCAAAGCCCTGTTCTCCCACGAGCTTTCATTTGGGATCGGACCGGCGGGCACGGGCAAAACCTATCTTGCCGTAGCGGTCGGCGTATCAATGTTTATCCAGGGCAAGGTAGACCGCGTTATCCTCAGCCGCCCGGCGGTGGAAGCGGGCGAGCGTTTGGGCTTTTTGCCGGGAGATATGAAGGACAAGGTCGATCCCTATATGCAGCCGCTTTATGACGCGCTGAATGATTTCTTGCCGGGCAAGCAATTGGCCAAGCTCATTGAGGAAAAGCAGATCGAAATCGCGCCGCTTGCGTTTATGCGGGGGCGCACGCTCGCCCGGGCATTTGTCGTGCTGGATGAGGCGCAAAACGCGACCTCAATGCAAATGAAGATGTTTCTAACCCGCCTGGGCGAAGGCAGCCGGATGGTCATTACCGGAGACCGCACGCAGGTTGATCTGCCGCGCGGCGTGCGCTCGGGTCTTGCGGATGCGGAGCGTCTGCTGGGCACGATCCCAAAAATCAGCTTTAGCTATTTTACCTCCAAGGATGTGGTCCGCCACCCCTTGGTTGCCGCCATTATCGAAGCCTATGAGGCTGAGGCGGCGCAGAACGCTGACGCGCCTTGAAACGATTGAGGCAACACTGACACTTGAGCTGGATATCATTGTCGAAGCCCCCCTTTGGCACGACGTGGACCTGAGCCACATTGCGACACCAGCGGTCGACAGGATCGCAGCGCATTTTGACTTGCCCCAGGCCGAGGCGTGTTTGCTTGCCTGCAACGATGCGCGCATAGCGGAGTTGAACCATGCGTTTCGCGGGAAAGCTTCAGCGACAAATGTGCTCAGCTGGCCCAGCTCTGTGCCAAGCGGGCCGCCCCCAGCGTGGCCTGAACCGGATGCCTTTGGCGTTATCCAGCTTGGGGATATCGCCCTTGCCTATGAAACATGTAGGCGCGAGGCGGAGGCTGCGGGCCTGCCCTTGGAGGCGCATCTTGCGCATCTGATCGTGCATGCTGTGTTACATTTGCTTGGGTATGACCATGAAAATGACGGCGATGCGGCGCTTATGGAAGCATTAGAGACGGAACTACTTGGCAAAATGGGTATTTCTGACCCATATTAACCAAAAATAGACAGATGACCGGACAAACACAGGTTATGAGCGATATAGGGACCCAGGATGGCCGATACTGACGGATCGTCCAGCGCGGCGCGGCGCGCGCAGCCAGTTGGCACGTTAGACACAGATCCAGATGACGGATCGTTAAAATCCCCTAGTCTTTTGGCACGGATGATGGGCGCTCTGAACGCCAATGGCGAAGAGGGTGATCAGACGGGCACACCGTCCGCCCCCTCCCATGGCATGATTAACCTGCGCCGTATGCGGGTTGAGGATGTTGCCATTCCCAAGGCTGATATCGTGGCTGTCTCGGCCTCGGTCGGTTTGGAGGAACTGGTCAAAGTCTTTAAAGAAAGCGGTCTAACGCGTCTGCCAATTTATGAAGGCACGCTTGATACGCCTATTGGGTTTGCCCATCTCAAGGATGTCGCCTTGACCCATGGCTTTAGCGACACGGGCGCGGCGTTCGATTTTGCGGCCATCTTGCGCCCGCTTCTCTTTGTGCCGCCGTCGATGAGCATTGGTGTTTTGCTCGCAAAGATGCAAACCTCGCGCCGCCACATGGCGTTGGTGATCGACGAATATGGCGGGGTGGATGGGCTTGTCACGATTGAAGACCTCATTGAGCAGGTCATTGGCGAGATCGAGGATGAGCATGATATCGAGGATGCCGCCTATTATTCCAAAGAAAAGGCGGGCAGCTATCTCGCCTTGGCGAAAACCCCTCTGGCCGAGTTCGAGGCCGAGACGGGGTGCGCGCTGACCGACCATGACGATGTGGATGAGGAAGAGATCGATACGCTTGGGGGGCTGGTCATTATGCTTGCTGGCCGCGTGCCTGCGCGCGGTGAGGTCATTCAACACCCCAGCGGACCTGAGTTCGAGGTCATTGATGCCGACCCGCGCCGCATCAAACGCTTGCGCGTGCGCCTCAGTCCCAGCCCAGCGGAATGACGTCACGCGCTGAGCGGCTCTTGGCGCGCCCGCTTTGGCAGCTTGCGGCCCTATCTGCCGGAGCGGGAGCCGTCGCGGCGATGGGACAGGTGCCGTTTCACCAACCCGTTTTGATGGCTTTCGCATTGGCTGCGGTCTTCTACGCCGCGCCGCGTGCCCCTGACTGGCGGCGCGCCAGTGTGATCGGTTGGGGTTTTGGGCTGGGCTATTTCGCGCTCGCCTTATCTTGGATTGTCGAGCCTTTCTTGGTCGATATCGCGCGGCACGGCTGGATGGCCCCCTTTGCTTTGGTCTTTATGAGCGGCGGGCTCGCGCTGTTCTGGGCCGCCGCCTTTGCACTCGCACGCTATATCGGCTCCGTCTGGGCATTGGCCATCGCTTGGCCTCTGGCCGAGCTGGCGCGGGCCTATGTGTTTACAGGTTTTCCCTGGGCCATGTTCCCGCAAGCGCTGATTGACACGCCAGCGGCACAAGGGCTGGCTTGGCTTGGTCCGCATGGGATGATGCTTGCCCTGTGCTTGGTCATGGCGGCGCTGGTCTGGCGGGTGTGGAGCGCTGTCCCTGCCGCGCTCGTCATTGCAGTTGGGCTCTTTGGGCCGTGGCAACCCGTGCAGCCCACGCTGACCGAGCATATGGTGCGCGTTGTTCAGCCCAATGCCCCGCAGCATGAAAAATTCGATCCCACGAAGATCCCCGAGTTTAACCGGCGTTTGCTTGAGGCAACCGCCGCGGGAACGCCTCCGGCCTTGGTCGTTTGGCCCGAGATTGCAGTTCCCTACCTACTGGAGCAAGCAGACCCGTTCTTGGCCCAAGTCGCGTTTGCGGGGCGCGGAGCGCCTGTGATCTTGGGTATTCAGCGACGCAACGCCGAAGGGCGGTCCCTCAACGCGATGGCGGTGGTGAACGGGGCGGCGGAGGTGACCGGGGTTTATGACAAGTACCACCTTGTGCCGTTTGGCGAATATATCCCCTTTGCGTCCTTCTTTGCGCAATTTGGCATCCGGGGGCTGGCGACGGCGGATCTACGTGGATATGCCCAAGGACCTGGCCCGGCGCTGCTGGACCTAGGGCCACTCGGCCCCGCCCTGCCGTTGATCTGCTACGAGGCGGTCTTTGCCCATCGCGTGAATGCAGCGCCTGCGCGGCCAAGGTTGCTCTTGCACATCACCAATGACGCTTGGTTTGGCACCTTCGCCGGTCCGCAGCAGCATTTCGCCCAAGCCCGTATGCGCGCGATAGAGCAGGGTCTGCCGGTTGTGCGGTCGGCAAATACCGGGATTTCGGGGATTATCGGACCGCGCGGGCACGTGCTGGCCCAGCTCCCTCTGGGCGCGGCGGGTTATGCGCAGCACCTTTTGCCAACGCCTCTTGCGCCCACGCTTTACAGCCAGCTTGGCGACTTGCCTGTGGCAATTTTACTTGTGTTTGCAACATTCCTGACTACCGGCATGCGTATTTTGATTGACGCACGTCGGGGGCGGGCTTAAGCGGGCGTATCGTGCGCCACAACGGCTTCCTGGCGTGGCGCGACACCGTTTAATGGAGCGCTTCCCATGTCTCGTGATCACTATACTTTTACCTCTGAGTCTGTCTCTGAAGGCCATCCCGATAAGGTTTGCGATCGGATTTCAGACGCTGTTCTTGATGCTTTTCTCGCTGAAGAGCCCGAGGCGCGTGTCGCTTGCGAGACTTTCGCAACGACGAACCGCGTTGTGATTGGCGGGGAGGTTGGCCTGTCGGACAAGGCGAAGCTCTCGGAATATATGGGCCGGATCGAAGATATCGCCCGCGCCTGCATCAAAGACATTGGATATGAGCAGGAAAAGTTCCACTGGGAGCATTGCGAGATAACAAACCTGCTGCACGAACAATCCGCGCATATCGCCCAGGGCGTTGACGCCAGCGGTGACAAGGATGAGGGTGCGGGCGACCAGGGCATCATGTTTGGCTTTGCCACAAATGAGACCGAAGCCCTGATGCCAGCGCCGATCCAATACGCGCATGCCATGCTGCGCCGCCTCGCCGAGGTGCGCAAGAACGGGAGCGAGCCCGCTTTGGGCCCCGACGCCAAAAGCCAGCTTAGCGTGCGCTATCAGGACGGCAAACCTGTCGGCGTCAGCTCGCTCGTGCTCTCGACCCAGCATTTGGATGAAACGCTGAGCAGCGCCGATATTCGCCGCATTGTTGAGCCCTATATCACCGAAGTGCTCCCCGAAGGGTGGCTCACAGATGAGACGATCTGGCATGTCAATCCAACCGGGAAATTCGTGATTGGCGGGCCGGATGGCGACACGGGTTTGACCGGGCGCAAGATCATTGTGGACACCTATGGCGGCTCTGCCCCCCATGGCGGCGGTGCATTCTCGGGCAAAGATCCGACCAAAGTAGACCGTTCGGCGGCTTACGTGGCGCGCTATTTGGCGAAGAATGTGGTCGCGGCGGGTCTGGCCGAGAAATGCCTGATCCAGCTGAGCTATGCGATTGGCGTTTCTGCCCCGCTGTCGATCTATTGCGACACGTTTGGTACGGGCAAGGCCGCAGGGGCCGTGATTGAAGAGGCCATTGGCAAGGTAATGGACCTCACGCCGCGCGGCATCCGTGAACATCTTCAACTCAACCGGCCGATCTATCAGCGGACGGCAGCCTATGGCCATTTCGGCCGCTCCCCTGCGGAGGATGGCGGCTTTAGCTGGGAACGGACCGACCTGGTTGATGCGCTCTCGGACGCGGTCTAGATTGTAAGCTTCTGATGCGATGATCTGCGCCGTCCATATGGATGGCGCAGAGCATGATTTTCTATAGGGCAATAAAATGCGTGCTCTCGCTCTGTTTCTATTGTTTTCCTCAGCGGCACATCCGGCGCTTAGCGAGATATTCCAGATCCAAGGAACAACGCTTATATACGACACAGAGGGCGACGACGACACCGAGATCGACAATGATCATCCTGAGCTGCTGCTGGAAATGCTGCGCGCGCATGACGACATAGAGACGCTGCAACTAAACTCTGGCGGCGGTAAAATATGGCCAGCCCATGAGATGGCGGATACGATCATTGATTTCGAACTCAACACCCATGTGCATGGGAAATGCGAAAGCGCGTGTGTGCGCATATTCCTGGCAGGGGCCACGCGCACAATGTCGCGTGGATCGAAACTGGGCTTTCACCAGTTTTACTGGGGACCTGAAGACGCTGAAGACTATTACGATACCAACAAAGTTGCCTCTGATTGGTCGAGCCCCTTCGATTTCGTCAGTTGGGTTTACACGGATACGCAGCAAGAGGTTTACGAGCATCTAAGCTATATGATCCGTCGCAATGTGGATGCCGATTTTGCAGTGCGTAGCATTGCTATCCAAGGTCACGATATGTGGCGCCCCTATCGCAAAGAGCTGCTTGCGGCGGGCGTGCTCACGGAATAGCCGACGATTACCGCAATGCCCGAGCGCCCTCATCGCAATTTCTATGGCCGCCTGAAAGGCAAGCACCTAAAGCCCAGCCAAGAGCGCTATCTGGCCGAAGATCTCGCGCATCTGTCCCCCGGTCCCATAAGCTGGGAAGACAATCCAGAGCGAACCCCGCTGGATCTGGCCGCGCGCTTTGGGGGTCGTGACATTTGGCTAGAGGTCGGCTTTGGCGGGGGGGAGCATTTGATCCACCAGGCCAGCGCCCATCCTGACATCGGCTTTATCGGGTGCGAGCCCTACATCAACGGCGTTGCCATGTTGCTGGGCAAAATCCGCCGTGCGCGGCTGGAGAATATCAGGGTCCATCCCGGTGATGTCCGCGATATGTTCGATGTACTTCCCGCGGCCAGCATCAGCAAAGCCTTCTTGCTCTACCCCGACCCCTGGCCCAAAACGCGGCATCACCGCCGCCGCTTTGTCACCGCAGAGCATCTGGAGCCCCTCGCGCGCGTGCTCAAACCTGGGGCAGAGC
>CAYWNJ010000071.1:0-8883 GCA_964459535.1 uncultured Rhodobacterales bacterium | reverse complement strand
CAAAGCCGAGATTAGCGAGTTTGAATTCAATTTAACAAAACACACTCTAAGCATTCAGTGCCTCAAGTCGACGGTGCAAGAGCGCAAGAGCGTGTGCGCTGGCCGCCGCACGCACTTCAGTTCGGCCCAAAGCGCCGAACTGTACGGTTTCGGTGCGGGCGTTGCCTGCCATGGCTGTGCCAAAGCAGACCATGCCTTCCGGCTTGTGGGTCGAGCCGCCTGGTCCGGCAATGCCCGTCACTGAAACCGAAAGCTGCGCCCCACTGCGGGCCAAAGCGCCAAGTGCCATAACCGCTGCGACCTGCTCGGAGACTGCGCCGTGACGCGCAATCAGCGCGGCGGGAACGCCTAGCATCTCCGTCTTGGCGGCGTTCGAGTAGGTCACAAAGCCGCGCTCGAAGACCGCCGAGGCGCCCGCGATGTCGGTCAACGCGGCGGCGACAAGCCCTGCGGTGCAACTCTCTGCCGTTGCGATCATGATCCCGCGCTTTTGGGCCGCCTCCAAGACCTCTTGCGCGCTCAAACCAGCGCCCCATGCGCGAGAGCGGCAAGCGCCAAAACGCCCAAAGCCGCAGCAAAACCCGCAAGCATATCGTCGAGCATCAGCCCGAGCGCGTCTCCGCGCCGATCCGCGTGGCCAATGAGCCAGGGCTTCCAAATGTCAAATAGGCGAAAGAGCAGAAAGGCGCTGAGCCAACCGGGCCACATCGCGAGGATATCAATATCGCTCAGACTTGCGGCGATACTCAGCGGCCAAAGGGCCAGCCACATTCCCGCAAGCTCATCAATCACAATCCAACCGGGATCCTCGCCCGGGGCAATGAGCCGCGCCGCCGCCCACCAGCCCAGAGCAAAGGCCGCCAGCGTTGCAGCGGCCAGAGCGGGAAAGCCGCCTGTGAGATGCAAAAGCCAAGCCCAGGGCAGCGCGAGCAGGCTGGCCCAGGTACCAGGCGCGGGGCGCAAATATCCGATGCCCAATACCGACGCGATCACCCGTGCGATCATGGTTTCACCAGCGCACATGTTGCGAGGCAAGCGATCCCCTCGCCGCGCCCGGCAAAACCCAACCTTTCGGTCGTCGTGGCTTTGATCGAAATCCGCTCAAGCGGTGCCTCCAAGATCGCGGCCATTTGCGTGCGCATCGCCAAGGCGTGGGGCGCGATCTTGGGCTGCTCGCATATCAGCGTGACGTCGATATTCGAGATCACAAATCCTTCGTCCGCTGTCAGGCGGGCGGCGTGGCGTAAGAATATCTCGGACGCCGCCGCCTTCCATTGCGGATCGGATGGGGGGAAATGCGTGCCGATATCCCCCTGAGCCAGCGCACCGTAAAGAGCGTCGGTAACGGCATGCATCGCAACATCCGCGTCCGAGTGACCAACCAGCCCGGCGCTATGGGGGATTTGCACGCCGCATAATATGACAAACTCACCCGGCCCGAAAGCGTGTACGTCAAACCCATTGCCGACCCTTAGGTCCATCCGCGCGCCCTCAAAATGCGTTCCGCCCGTGCAAAATCCTCGGGCAAGGTGATCTTCAGGTTTTCCTCGTCGCCCGGCACGATGGCAACGTCAAGCCCTGCTGCGCGGGCCACCTCTACATCGTCGCGCGCCCCGCCGGGATGGGCATGATGCGCCGCGAGGATCGACGAAAAATGAAACCCTTGCGGCGTTTGGGCGCGATAAAGCCCCGCCCGATCTTGCACGCCTGTTACATAGTCCGCCGCGCCAACCCAAAGCGCGTCTGTGACCGCAAGTGCTGGCGCGGCACCTGGCGCGGTCTCTAGCGCATCCAGAACATCGTCGATGGTCTGGGGCCTGAGGCAGGGGCGGGCTGCATCATGGATCAGGACGTGGGTCGGCGCGCTTGGCGCAAGTGCTTTGAGCCCCGATAAGACCGAGGCGGCGCGGGTCTCTCCTCCGCGCGCTGGGATGATGCCTGGATGACTGGGCGCTTGGCTGAGTTCATCGGAATGTAACACCAGCGCAATGCGCGCGATGCGCGGATGCGAGAGAAAAACCTCCAAGGTAACATCCAGCACCCGGCGACCCGCCAAGGGTTGCCATTGCTTGGCAAGCGTCCCACCCGCCCGCGTCCCGCGTCCGGCTGCGACGATAAGGGCGGCAGCGTTCATTCATAGGCTTTCAAGTTGTTTGTGGTTTCTTAGCAAAGGCGCGGCGGCTCTGGCAAATGCCTGATTTTTGTGCGGGGTGCCTGAATTGCACGCGTCATATCTGCGTTTTTGTTGATAAATTGACGGCGCTCCAGTAGCGCAGAGGAAATGCTCAAGGATTAGGCACATGCCTGCTGATCGCCCAAATATCCCGGTTTTGCTGGCACCTATGGCCGGAATCACCGATCTACCGTTCCGCCGGGTTGTGCAGAGTTTTGGTGCCTCGCTTGTGACCTCCGAGATGGTGGCGAGCACCGATATGCTCAACGCGCGTCCTGGCACGCGCGGGAAGGCCGAGCTGGGCTTGGGCGCGCCAAATAGTGCCGTCCAATTGGCGGGGCGCACGCCGGAGGTAATGGCGGAGGCTGCGCGCCGCGTGGCAGGGCAGGGGGCCCGCGTGATTGATATCAACATGGGGTGCCCGGCGAAAAAGGTCACTTCTGGCTATTCCGGCGCCGCGCTGATGCGCTCCCCGCGCCTTGCGCTGCAGATCGTCGAAGCCGTGGTCGCCGCCGTCGATGTACCCGTCACTTTGAAAATGCGGCTGGGTTGGGACGAGGCCGAGCGGAACGCACCCGAACTGGCCGTCGCCTTTGCGCGCGCGGGGATTACGGGCCTGGTGATCCATGGTCGAACGCGTCAGCAATTCTACAAAGGCTGCGCGGATTGGGCGGCAATACGCGCCGTTAAGGCAGCAGTAGACATTCCCGTGATCGCGAATGGGGATATCACAGATGCGGCGCGTGCCCGTACGGCTCTGGCGCAGTCTGGCTGCGATGGCGTTATGGTGGGGCGCGGGGCGCAGGGGCGCCCTTGGCTGCTTGCCGAGTTGCTATCTGCGCTCAACGGCACACCGCCGCCGAAAGTGCCAGCACCAGAGGCGCGCGCGGAATTGGTGACGGCGCATTACGATGAAATGCTCAGCTTTTATGGCAAAACGCTCGGGGGACGCGTGGCGCGCAAACATCTGGGCTGGTATATGGACCATGCGGGCACGCCCAGCCCGCCGCGCCGCGCGGTCCTGACGCAGACCGATCCCGAGGCTGTTTTTGCGCTGCTGCCAGACGCGCTCGCACCAAGGTTGGCCGCATGATGGAAGGCCTGGCGATAGACGCGGATCTTTGGGCCTCGCTCCCGGTTCCGGCGGTCCGTATTGACGCTGAGGCCCGCATTGTCACGATCAACCCCGAAGCGGAAGGTTTTCTAAACGCCTCGGCGAAATCGGTGCGCGGGGTGCCGATTTGGGATCAGATTAGCATTGACGCACCGATTGAGGACAGCTTTGCCCGCGCGCGGACGAATGGCACGCCCCTTTTTGTCAATGATGTGGATGTGGGCGGCGGGCAGCGCGCGCCTGTCCAATGTGCGGTACAAATAGCGCCCTTGCAGGGCGCGCCGGGGGAGATGATCGTTCTGATCTCCCCGCGCGAATTGGCCAGCCGGGCGAGCCAAAATCTCAACGCGAAGTCAGCGGCCAAATCGGCGATTGGCATGGCGGAAATGCTGGCGCATGAGATTAAGAACCCTTTGGCGGGCATTACGGGCGCGGCGCAACTGCTAAGCATGAACCTCGCCCCCGAAGATCTGGAATTGACCGATTTGATCGTTGCCGAGAGCCGCCGGATCGTCAAATTGCTCGAACAGGTCGAGCAATTTGCCGAGAGCCGCCGGATCGTCAAATTGCTCGAACAGGTCGAGCAATTCGGCAATCTTTCGCCACCAGATCGGCGGGCCATCAATATCCACGATGTTTTGGACCGGGCGCGGCGCTCGGCCCTTTTGGGCTTTGGGGCGCATATGGTTATCAAGGAAGAGTATGATCCCTCGCTGCCGCTGGCCTATGGCGACGCCGATCAGCTGCTCCAAGTGGTGCTTAATCTTTTAAAGAACGCCTCGGAGGCGGCGACAGGCGGGCGCGGCACCATTCGGCTGCGCAGCTTTTTTGAGCATTCCTATCGCCTGCGCCGCGCCGATGGGTCGGGCCGTTCCTTGCCTTTGCAAGTCGAGGTCATTGATGACGGGCCCGGATTACCAGAGAACATAAAGGGCGACATTTTCGACCCGTTTGTCTCGGGCAAGGAGAACGGGACCGGGCTTGGTCTTGCTCTCGTGTCGAAAATTATTGCTGACCATGATGCTTGGATCTCGGTCAATTCGGTGCCGGGCGCGACGGTGTTTCGAATGTCGCTGCCGCGTGTGCCCAAGGCTGATGCCAACGCCCAGGAGGACTAATTGATGGACGGCACGATACTTGTCGCCGATGATGATCGCACCATTCGCACGGTTTTGACCCAAGCGCTGACGCGCGCCGGGTGTAAGGTGCATGCGACCTCGTCCCTCACCACTTTGATGCGTTGGGTGGGCGAGGGAAAAGGCGATGTTGTGATCTCGGATGTGATGATGCCGGACGGGAATGGGCTTGAGATGCTGCCCAAGATCCAAACGGACCGGCCCGGCCTGCCGGTTATTGTGATCAGCGCGCAAAACACCATTATGACCGCTATTCAGGCCGCCGAGGCCGAGGCCTATGATTACCTGCCCAAGCCCTTTGACCTGCCCGATCTCATGAAACGCACAGCGCGTGCCCTTGAGATGCGCGAGCGCCGCGCCCGAGTTCAGCCAGACCCCGAGGATGAGCGGCCCGATGAGCTGCCCTTGGTCGGGAGCACGCCGGTGATGCAAGCGCTCTACCGTGTGGTGGCGCGGGTGATGAATACCGACTTGCCGGTGCTGATTTGGGGCGAATCTGGGACGGGCAAAAGTCTTATTGGCCGGGCCATTCACGACTTCTCGGACCGCCGGACGCTGCCTTTCGTGACGGTTACTGGGGCAGACCTTGCCGATCTTGAAGGTCCCGCCCGCCTTCTGGCGCGGGTGCGCGGCGGGACGGTTATGATTGACGAAATTGCCGATATTCCGCTGGAAATACAGGCCCGGATTGTGCCGATGATTGACAATCCCGGTGATTACGTTCCGCGCTTCCTTGCGACCTCGCAACAAGATCTTGCCCAGGCGATGGATGCAGGCCGGGTGCGCAAAGATCTTTACTATCGCCTCTCCGGGGCGACACTCTACGTGCCAGCGGTCCGCGAGCGGGTGGAAGATATCCCCTTACTGACTGAGCATTTCTTATCGCGCACCGAGCGTGGGGACGCCCCGCCTTGCACGCTTTCAGCGGAGGCGGCAGAGATATTTCGCACCTATAGCTGGCCCGGCAATGTCCGGCAGCTTGAGAATGTGGTGCGCCGGCTCGGGCTAACGGCGCAGGGGCTCGAGATTGGCGCGGCTGAAATCGCGCAGACCCTAGGGGCGCAGCCCGCCATTGCGCCCATTCAGACGGTGGGCGATACCGAAAAGCTGGGCGCTTCGGTCGCGCGGCATTTGCAGCGCTATTTTGATTTGCACGGCGATATGCTACCCCCGCCCGGACTTTACGGTCGGATTTTGCGCGAAATAGAGATACCCATGATTGAAATCGCCCTTGATGCAACGGGCGGCAATCAAGCAAAATGTGCGGATCTGCTTGGCATCAACCGCAATACCTTGCGTAAGAAGATCACAGATCTCGAAATAGAGGTGACACGCCGACGCAAGTTGATGTAAAACTGCCACAGCGGGTGTGGCATGTGCATCGCAGCTTGGTGTTGCCGCACAAGATATGCCTTTTGAGTGAAATGCAGGCACAGCTTGGGGTGGCGACCTGGTGGTAAGCCAGACACATATTGGAGCAGAGCGGACAGGCCGCGCAGCGGTTTGGGCGCTGGTGATGCGGCTTTACCGTCAACGCCGTGTGCGTACGGCGATAACGCTCGGCCTTGTTATGCTGGGCCCAACGCTGGCCGTGCTGACGTTTTTGGGGTTTGGGTCGTTTGACCTCGGCGCCAACTCCCCGAGTTTGCGCCTCATCCTTCTGGCGGACCTGATCTATATCCTCGTCGTTGCCGCCCTTGTTCTGCTGCAAGTTGGGCGGCTTGTTGCTGCCCGCCGCGCCAAATCCGCAGGCTCGCGTCTGCATTTGAACCTGACGGGTGTTTTCGCCCTCTTGGCGTTAATCCCGACCGTCACGGTTGCCGTTTTTGCGGTTTTGACCGTGAATATTGCCTTTGAGGGCTGGTTTTCCGAGCAGGTGCGGAACGTGGTTGGCAGCTCGCTTGATGCCGCACAAGCCTATAAGGATGAGCAGCGGCGCGATCTCGAGCAAGATGCCCGCGTATTGGCGCGCTACATTGATGCGCAGCGCGCTGGCGGCGCATTTAAGTCGCAAAGCGAACTTTTGTCAGAAGGGCAAAGCGGCATTCAGCGTGGCCTGCGCGAGGCGTATCTGATTGATGGGGCAGGGGAGATACAAGCACGGGGGGACCGCTCCTATTTGTTTGATTTTGAACGTCCGATCGCGGCTCAAATCGCCCAGGCCGATACGGACGGACTGCTGGTCATTGAGGATTGGCCGATCAATGAGTTTCGCGCCTTGGTGCCGCTCTCATCGTTCTTCGACCGCTATCTCTATGTCTCGCGGGCGGTGGATGGAGAGCTGTTAGCCCTGCTTGATGAAACGCAGGCAACGGTGCGCCTCTATCAGCAACTTGAGCAAGATCGCGGCCGCGTTCTTTTCGAATTTGGACTGCTTTACCTGGCCTTTGCGGTAATTTTGATCCTCGCGGCGGTGTGGCTCGGGCTGTGGTTTGCCGAGCGGCTTTCGGGTCCGGTCGGGCGCTTGACGGGCGCCGCGCAGCGCGTTGGTGCCGGAGACCTCGACGTGCGTGTCCGAGAAGAGCGCGGCGATGACGAAATTGCCATGCTTGGGCGGTATTTCAATCAGATGACCCGCCAACTCAAAGGCCAACGTGACGCGCTCTTGGATAACACAAGGCAAATTGAGCGGCGGCGCAGATTGTTCGATTCGGTGCTGAGTTCCGTCACCTCTGGGGTTGTTGGTGTGGACGCTGAGGGCCGTGTGACCTTTGTGAACCGCTCGGCCAGGCGCTTGCTTGATGTGGGGGAGGATAGTCAGACCGTCCCGCTGTCGGTTGCGGTTCCAGAATTTGATGCGCTCTTTGCGAGTTTGCGCGCGGGCACGCAAGAGGTCGCGCAGGCGGAGATCAAGGTTTCGCGCGCCGGACGGCTTGAGAATCTTTTGGTGCGGATGTCCACAAGGCGGCGGGATGATGGACGCTTGGAGGGCTATGTTGTCGCCTTTGACGATGTGACGGATTTGGTCAGCGCGCAGCGCATGGCCGCGTGGGGGGATGTGGCGCGGCGGATCGCTCATGAGATCAAAAACCCGCTCACCCCGATCCAGCTGAGCGCAGAGCGGATCAAACGCAAATTCGCGCCCAAGCTTGGCGATCAAGCCGAGGCGCTGGAGCAGATGACCAGCGTGATTGTTCGTCAAACGGGGGATTTACGGCGGATTGTCGATGAATTCTCGAAATTTGCGCGTATGCCTCAGCCGGACCGCAAGCCGCATGATTTGGTCGCGCTTTTGCGGGACGCGATCACTTTACAGCAATCAGGCCAGCCCAACATTCGGATTAAGGCGGCGCTTCCAACAGAGGAGATCTTGGTTGATCTTGACGCAACAATGATCAGCCAAGCCCTCATCAACTTGATAAAGAATGCAGCGGAAGCCATTGAAACATTGCAAAACGGCCAGCCGCCCGAGGGGCATGTGCCGCAGATCCGCGTATCGCTTGAGATGGCTTCCGCCGGTCCGATTATTCGAATCGCGGACAATGGCATTGGCCTGCCCGAAGATCGCGCGCGTCTTTTTGAGCCTTACGTGACCACGCGCGATGCGGGCACGGGGCTGGGCCTGCCGATCGTCAAAAAGATCGTGGAAGAGCATGGCGGCACGCTCTTGCTTCAAGATGCGCTGCCGTTTGAAGGGCAAACGCAGGTGGGGGCGGTTGCGGTTCTTTCGCTGCCGCTTAGCGAAGAAAAACAGGTTTTGGGTGGAGCCCAGAAGAGGGTGAGCAATGAATGACATATTGATCGTCGATGACGAACGCGACATTCGCGAGTTGATCTCGGATATTCTGCAGGATGAAGGGTTTGCGACCCGATTGGCTGCAAACTCCGAAGAAACCTTGGCAGAGCTGAATAGCCAGGCGCCGGGTTTGGTGATCCTTGATATTTGGCTGAAAGACAGCCGGATGGATGGCATCGACATTTTGAAGGTGCTACGCCGGGATAATCCCGATGTGCCGGTGGTCATCATCTCGGGGCATGGGAATATTGAAATTGCGGTCGCCGCGATCCGGCAGGGCGCGTATGATTTTATTGAAAAACCGTTTAACATTGATCAGCTTTTGGTGGTGATCCGGCGCGCGATGGAGACCTCCCGCCTGCGCCGCGAAAATAATAGCCTACGCTGGGCCGAGGCGCGAGAGGCTCAGATGGTTGGAGAGTCGCTTGTCTATAAGGCACTTGTGGCGCAATTGGACAAGGTGACCAAGTCAAACGGCCGCTTAATGCTGACCGGGCCTGCGGGATGCGGCAAAGAGGTGGCGGCACGCTATATTCATGCGCAATCCAACCGCGCGGCTGCTCCGTTTGTAACGGTAAACTGCGCAGGCGTCGCGCCGGAGCGGATGGAAGAGACCCTCTTTGGGCGCGAGAACGCCGAGCGCGGGATCGAGCCCGGACTACTTGAGCAAGCCCATGGCGGCGTGATCTATTTTGACGAAGTGGCCGATATGCCCGCGGGCACG
>CAYWNJ010000070.1:0-8895 GCA_964459535.1 uncultured Rhodobacterales bacterium | reverse complement strand
CCTATGGCTTCAACGCACAGACCGAACAGTACGGCGATCTGTTCTCCTTCGGTGTGATTGACCCGGCGAAGGTCGTTCGTACGGCGTTGGAGGATGCGTCTTCCGTTGCGGGTCTGCTCATCACCACAGAGGCGATGGTGGCGGACAAGCCCGCCAAAGAAGGCGCCGCTGCACCGGCCATGCCGGATATGGGCGGTATGATGTAGGTCGATTTCGCATCGCGAAATCTGGCCAGCCCGGCAGTTGCTTTTGGTACAAAAGCAATGAGAGGGCAAAGGCACCAACCTTAAAACAATTGGTGACGCGGGCACTGCTCGCGCCACCTCACGTGACCGTCCAGAAGAGGCGGCCCCGTGTTTCAGGGAGCACCTCTAAGTTTCGGTCAAATCTCAACCGCTGGCGTGGCCGGTTCCGGGCGCGCTGGCCCGAACTGGAGGCAAAGACCAATGACGACGCTTGTTGAAGCCCGCGGGCTGAAAAAGCGCTTCGGGGATATGACCGCGGTCGATGATGTCTCTCTGTCTGTTGCACGGGGAGAGGTCGTCGGTTTTCTTGGTCCGAACGGGGCGGGTAAATCCACCACGATGAAAATGATCACCGGGTTTTTGGAACCCGACACTGGCACGGCTGAGGTCGGCGGCCATGATGTCTGGCGCGACCCCACCGCAGCAAAAGCCAAACTGGGCTACCTGCCGGAAGGCGCGCCGGCCTATGGCGACATGCCCGTGGCCGATTTTCTGAGCTTCGTCGGCAAAATGCGCGGCCTGCGCAAAGCCGAATTGACCAATCGGCTTGCCGAGATGGCCGAGCGTGTGCGGCTGACAGAGGTCTGGTCGCGCCCCATCGAGGCATTGTCAAAGGGCTATCGTCGCCGCGTCGGCATCGCTCAGGCGCTGATCCATGATCCGGACGTGCTGATCCTTGACGAGCCGACCGATGGGCTTGACCCGAACCAGAAATACGAAATGCGTAACCTCATCCGGGAGATCGCGCCCAATAAATCCATCATCGTCTCGACCCATATTCTTGAAGAGGTCGAGGCCGTGTGCTCCCGCGCGGTGATCATCGCAAGCGGCAAAGTCGTCGCCGACGCTACACCGCGCGATCTTGTCGGCTCCAAAGACGACGGACGCGCAATCCAGATCCGCATCGGCTCACCAGAAGAGGCGTCGGTCATCGAGAAGATCAAACCGCTCGCAGATGGGGCCGAACTTGAGGTGATGGAGCGCATGAACGGCTCCACGCGGGTCCTTCTGCGCTACAATGACAAGCCGGAAGACACGCGCGCCATTGAGACCCGTCTAAGGTCGGCGGACCTGCCTGTGGAGGAAGTTGGCATCTATCGCCCGCGCCTCGAAGACGTCTTCCGCGATGTGACCACCCGTATTCACTAAAACGAAGGACCGAAACCATGACTGCTTCGCTTTCTTCGGTGAGCGTCGTCTTTGGCCGTGAGTTCCGCGCCTATTTTGCGACGCCGCTTGCCGCGATTTTCCTTGTTGTGTTCCTGGCCCTTGCCGGGGCGATGACCTTCTTTGTCTCTGGCTTCTTTGCCCGAGGCATCGCCGACATGGCAGCCTTCTTCACATGGATGCCGTGGCTCTTTCTGGTGCTACTCCCGGCCATCGGCATGCGCCTTTGGGCGGAAGAGCGCCGCTCTGGCACCATCGAGCTGTTGATGACCATGCCGGTTGCGCCCTGGACCATCGTGCTGGGCAAGTTCCTGGCAGGCTGGGCCTTTACCGGCGTCGCGCTGGCGCTGACCACCCCGCTGTGGATCACGGTCAATTGGCTGGGTAGTCCCGATAATGGCGTCATCGCAGCTGGATACTTGGGCACGTTCCTGATGGCTGGGGCCTTTCTGGCCGTTGCCGCCTGCATCTCAACGCTCACCAAGAACCAGGTAATTGCGTTCATCTCGGCCGCCATCGTGACCTTCCTTCTGGTCACGGCCGGGCTTGAGCTTGTGCTGGGCGCGATCCGCGGCTGGGCACCTTACTGGCTGACGGAAGCCGTCGCCGCGTTGTCGGTGCTCGAACACTTCCAGCGTATCACCCAAGGACTGATTGAGGCGCCGACGCTGATATTCTTCGGCTCGCTCATCGTCCTTGCTCTCATGATCAACACGTTTCTCGTGGACCTGAAGAAGGCTCAATGACAATGGACCGTCTTGCAAAACTCACAAATTGGATCGGCGGCCTATCGCGCCGCCAGATGATCGGGACCTCCATCGCGCTCTGCGCCGTGCTGTTTGTCTCGGTCAATATCTTCGCCGCCCGCGCCCTCGATGGATGGCGCGCGGATGTCACGGAAACTCAAGTCTGGACGCTGTCCGAAGGGACGGAGACTTTGCTCTCCGATCTCGCTGAGCCCCTGCACCTGCGGCTCTATCTGTCTGACGGATTGACGGAGGCCGCACCGCAACTGGCCAGCTATGCCGACCGCGTGCGGGGCATGTTGCAGTCTTACGCCGATCAGGCCGATGGGCAGATCACGCTCGAAGTGATCGACCCAGAGCCCTTCTCGGATGCAGAAGACCGCGCCGTGGGCTTTGGCATCAACCGCATTGCGCTGGCGGGCGCCCCTGAGCCGATGTTCTTCGGGCTTGCTGCCACGAACTCCACCGACGGGCGCTCCACAATCCCAGTCTTCTCGCCCGATCGCGAGGCTTGGCTGGAATATGATTTGACCCGGCTCGTGGCCGAGTTGGGCCAGCCCGAGAAGCCCAAGGTCGCTCTGCTTGACGGGATTGGCCTCGCTGGCAACCCGATGATGGGCGGGGCGGAGCAGCAAAGCCTTGCAATGCTGCGCGAGCTTTATGATGTCGAGATACTGTCGGGCGAAGTGAACAGCTTCCCCGAAGGCACCGAGGTCGTCGCGGTCGTGCATCCGCAAGGCCTTAGCGAGCCGACGCTCTATGCGCTCGATCAGTGGGTGATGGGCGGCGGTGCGCTTATGGCCTTCGTGGACCCCCATGCCGAGACGCAAATGGGCCCGCAAGGCATGCCCGCGCCGGATGCGGCGTCAGACTTCGCGGCGCTGTTTGAGGGTTGGGGCGTGGATTTTGATGCCACGCAAGCTGTCGCCGATCCGACCTACGCGCTCGCCACGAACCGGCGTGTTCAGGGGCGGGACGTGAATGTCGGCAACCCGGCCTGGCTGCGGCTTGATGCGAGCGCGCTTGATCAGGACAGCCCTGCGCTTGCCCGGCTCTCGGCCATGGTCATGACCACGGCGGGCAGCTTTGCGACCGGCCAAGATGGGCCGACCCTGACACCGCTGGCCACCGTGTCCGACGCCGCTGTGCTGGCGAGCGCCACCGACGCCTCCAACCGCTTCGGCGATCCGCGTGATCTGCTGACCAGCGGCGAGGCCGTAGATGCAGCCCCCGTGGTGATCGCACGCCTCAGCGGTGCGGTGTCTTCGGCCTTCCCGGATGGAAAACCCGAAAGCTCTGAATGGGAGGCCGAGCACATCGCCAGCACCGAGGCTGCCAATGTGCTGCTCTCGGGCGATGCCGACATGCTGATGGACCGCAACTGGATCCAGCAGCGCAGCATCTTCGGCGCACAGATCCCACAGGCCTTTGCCAATAACGGCGACTTCTTCCTGAACGCCGTTGAGCAAATGGCCGGTGGGGCCGCTCTGGCGGACCTGCGTGGACGGGCCGTGGATTGGCGTCCGCTCACCCGGATCGAGGCGATGGAACGCGCAGCCGAGGCCGAGTACCGCGCCACCGAGCAGGCCCTGTTGGACCGGATCAGCGAGACCGAGGCCGCCCTGCGCGACCTCGCGCCGCAAGACGGCGACGGCAGTGGCCTTTTCAGCGCCGAGATGGTGTCTGAGGCGGAGAACCTCCGTGCAGACCTGCTTGCCGCCCGCGCAGAGCTGCGCCAGGTGCAATACGACCTGCGCAGCGATGTGGAGGCGCTACAGGCAAGTGTGACGACGCTAAACGTGGGGCTCGTCCCCTTCCTTGCAGCCGTCATCGCGCTGTTCTTCGCCCTGCGCCGTCCAAAGCGCTCCGTGCCGACCCGTGTTGCGGCATAAACAGACACTCAAAGGAGACATCTCATGAACCAGAAGTCTTTTCTGATGCTTGGCGGCGCCACAGCCTTGTCGCTGATCGCCGCGGGCGCAACACTCTTTGGCAGCGGGAATGCCCCCGCCTTTGCCGAAGCTGGCGAGCCCCTTTTCCCGGGGCTTGCCGAGGCCAGCGCCGACGTGGCGAGCTTGGAAATTCGGGAAGGTGATTTCGCGATCACCATTGAATCCCGAGACGGCGTTTTTGTTGACGCGGCCTCCGGCTTCCCGGTTGATCCCGAACCCTTGCGCGACCTTGTCAGCGGTATGACCATGGCCACCATCGCAGAGGCCAAGACAACCGACCCCGACCGTCACGCTGATCTGCAATTGGCATCCGCCAGCGCAGAGGACGGTGCAGGCAGCGAGACCATCCTGTTTGACGCAGACGGCGACATCATCGCCCATGTGATCGCGGGCCAACGAGATTTCACCTTGGGTGGCGTCACCGGCGGTCAGTATGTGCGTCGCGGGGACGAAGACGCGACCTGGCTCGTTCACGCGCGTCTTGATCCACCGGCGCGCCGCAGCGGCTGGTTCGATACGCGCTTGTTGGAGGTGGAGGCCACCGAGATCACCAGCGCAACGCTGACCACCGCTGACGGCACTGCGATTGCGATGACCGGATCAGATGGCACGCTGGCGATCAATCCGCTGCTGATGGCCGGGCGCGTTCCGACGGAGAACAATCTGAACCGAATTGTGCGCCTGATCGACACACTCGATTTCGCGGACGTCCGTGCCGCGAGTGATGCAGAGCCAGCGGGACCCTCTCTTGAGGCATGGCTGGGTGACGGCACGGTCTTGACGCTGATCCAATTGGGCACGGCGGACGAGGAAGACGCGACAACCTGGTTCCGCATCTCCGCCACCGGTGACACGGAGGTCGTTACCAACCTCGTAGCAAAACTCGACGGGTTCGAGTTTTCGATGTCTCCATCCGACGCGGCGGTGTTTGATTGGACTTTGGATGATCTGACGGAAGAAACCGCCAGCTAATTGGAGAGCCGCAGCCATACCGCTTGGCTGCGGCTCAATCTCTTGGAAAGGCCAGCAATAAGCGGGCGGCGCCGTTCTCGCATTTTCTGCAACCATGCTTCCCCCTGGCCCTGTCGTCAAAAACGGTTTCAGCACCGAGCAAAGCCGCTAGTGTGACGGAGCCGCTTCGAGAAGGCGAGAGGCAAGCCGCTCGCGAACGTGCTCACATATCGATACTCTCGGCAATGCTCAATGCATCTTCTAGTTCGACACCAAGGTATGATCCCAGCTATTCCATGGGTTCCGATGATCCAACTGATTTGGCGAAAACCCACAGGGTATTGACGATCATGCTGGCCAGTGAGTGGTGAGCATGGACACGGATCAAATGGAACGTCCCCGATCCGCTGGCCGGTTCCGACGCACAATTCAAACAGCAGTAGTTCACGCCCCGTAGCCGATTGCCGAAATTTCTCAATCAATTTGGCTGGCCATGCCTCGCGCGGCTTGGCCTTGCTCTTGAGCAGTTGCACCCCTTTGGCTGGATTGACCGATGCTGCAGTCTGACCGAATGGCGGTGGAAAAGGAGAATGCCGCCATTGGTGGCTGTGACACCTGTTCATCCGGAAGCTCACTTGGCGTGTCTTTCGAAGCAGATTCAGCTTGTCTGTTTGCGCAAAGAGTAAACCGCTGTGTCATTACTCCTATGTCTTGCAAGAGAGATGAGGTCCTTGTGGACTGCTCTCGTCATTTTGGTCATTTACCCAAAACTCTTCGCTGGCTTTGTTCGCCAACGTCAATCACCTCTCCAAACCGGGTTCGTCCAAGCCCGTTTCCCGGCCGCATCTATCACCGTTAGTCGCATCCAATCGCTTTCGGACACTCGGTTGTAGGGAAGCTCAACCTGTCCCATTGCACTGCCATGGACAGCCGACGTCGCAGAGCCGCGGCCTTGAACGATGATGCTGGCAGCAGGGGAGCAGCGCACCGCGACCGAACGCGCGCCCCACATGACATCATGGATCGTGGGCCCGGTGGAGGCATACATGTGTCCGGCCTTCAGCGCGGCGAGCAGGGCCTCGGGCGTGTTGCTTTTAGCCTTCACCATTGTCCATCCGCCGAAATGGTCCGGTTCGGAGAAATGCGCATCATCGGTGGCGCAGAGTGTCAGCTTGCGCCCCTCTTCGAGCAACCTGTCCAGGTGCCAGAAGCCCTCCGCTCGGTCTGCGCCAACCTGGCAGCCGTGGTTGTAGATTTCAACCGCATGAGCGGCATCGATACTGCGCGCATCTGCCAGAGATAATCCGCCCCACTCTGGGTGTGCAACGGCAACGAATGCACCTGCGTCCCGGCAGCGCTTCGCCAGTTCTGGCCCGGTTTCCATATCCGCGACCGGCGCAAAGTGAGGCGAGTTTGACGGCGCGAAATCCGCAGGCAAACCGACGGCGAGGATATGCCACAATTCGCCATTTTCCATCGCACCGGAATGCACCTCTGCCCCGAGGATGGTCGTGAAATCCTCTGTGCGATAAGGCACGGTATCCACGATTGGATAGTCATAAAGGCCGATGAAATGATCCGTCAGAGCGACGAAATCATAGCCTTCTTCGCGGTAGCGGCGGCAGACCTCTTCGGGGGGCAGCACGCCATCGGACCGGTTGGAATGGGTGTGCAGGTTGCCGCGCCAAAAGCGGCCTGGTGCGGTGAAAGCAGGGTCGTGCATGGCAGGCCTCAGTTCAATAATTTGCTCATGTGGATGCGAGGGATGTCATCCTTGCCGCTCTCTGGCGGGCGTATATCGGTGACGCGGTAGCCAAGCGACGAATAGAAGGCGACAAGGTTGGTATGCACCTGGGCGGTGAAAAGCGTGATCTGCGCGAACCCTGCCCTGATGGCCAACTCTTCGAGCGCCTCCATCGCACGGCGCCCTGTGCCGCGCCCCTGGTGCGCAGGGTCGATGGCGATTTGGTCGATTTTGAGCGCATCGCCGTCCCTGTCGATGACGGCGCAGCCTTTTGCCCCGTCGACCCAGAGAACGCGGCCCTGCGCGATGGCCTCGGGCAACCAAGGGTATGGCCCTGACCATTCCCGGCCGAGCGCCTGCGCATAGTCAACAAAGGCCGTTTCGAGGAGCCGCTCAAGCGATGATTCATCCTCAGCCTTGGCCTGCGTCAGCATTTGCGAAACACCATAACAAGGCCGCGATCCTTGGCGTGAGGGTGATCCTTGCCTTCGTAGATCGGGATGTCGCGGAAACCAAGCGGGCTGATCACGCCGTGCGCGTTCAGGATTGCGAGGGTTGATCCGAAGCCCATTCCGTCAAAGACGGACGGGATGCAGCCGCAGACGAGCAGCGCGCCGGGGCGGCATACGCGGAGCAATTCGGGCAGGCATTCCGGGCCTACATGGCCATGGGTGAACGTGCCCGAGGAGATCACACCGCCATAAGCGCCATCGGCAATGTCGAGGGGTTCCAACAGATCGCCAACAATCCGGTTGCGATACAGCCCCTTGTCGCCCGCCACATCCAGCATCTCTTTGGTGATGTCGATGCCGTCTACCACCAGCCCGTCCAGATGTTGAGCCACAAGGCCCGTTCCCGCACCAATGTCGAGGATCGGTTCATTGCCATCGCTCAGCTCTTTGAAAACGGAAGCAATCTCACGCGGGGCAATATAGCCCCACCCGTCACCAAAGCTGCTGTCATAGGTGGCGGCCCACTTTCCGTAGAGCTCTTTGGCGCTGTCGGGGCCTTCAATGGTGTAGGCGTTATCAAGATCATAATCGGCCATTCAGCCCTCCACAGTAACGGTGCCGCGTTCAAACTGAACGACCCGACTGCGTTGATCGGGGTCAAGAGACGGGATCGCGGCGAGCAGGCTTTTCGTATAATCATGCTGCGGGTTTGCAAAAATTTCGCGCGTTGGGCCTTCTTCGACAATCTCTCCCAAATACATCACAGCAACATAATCACAGACATGGGCGACCACGCTCAGATCGTGGGAAATAAAGAGATAGGTCAGGTCCAAATCGCGCTGCAGCTGTTTGAGCAGATTAAGAATATCGGCCTGAATGGACACGTCGAGCGCGGCCACGCATTCGTCCGCTACGACGAATTTCGGCCCGGCCGCCAATGTCCGTGCGATGGAAATGCGCTGCCGTTGGCCACCGGAAAAGGCATGGGGGTAACGGCGCAGATGCTCAAGGTTGATCCGGCATTTACCTGCAATCTCGCGCACGCGGGCGTCGGTATCCTCCCGCGTTTTTGTGGTGCCCAAAAGCTCCAGTGGTTCGGCGATGATGTCCCGCACCGTCATGCGTGGGCTCAGCGCCGCGTAAGGGTCCTGAAAGATGAGTTGCGCCTGGTTGCGAAAGACGCGCTCTTCCATCTTGGACATAGTGCCAATGTCAAAACGCCGGGTACCGTCGTCATAGGTGATTGTTCCCTCGCTGATTGGAGAGGCCTTGAGGATCGCGCGCCCAAGGGTCGTCTTACCGGAACCGCTCTCGCCCACAAGCCCGACGAAACTGCCCTTGGGGATGCTCAAGCTGACGCCTTTCACGGCCTTCAGCGTTGGAGGCGGGCCGAAAAGCCGGCGCCCGATTGGGAAGGACACCGTCAAATTGTCGATCTGGACAAGCGGGGTCATCGCACGTCCTCCGGGAAGAGAGCGGCGAAATGCCCAGGGCGCACTTCCGTCATGGGCGGCACCTCCGTTTCATAGCGCGAGCCGGGTGACAGTTCCGAGTTGCGCGTGTGGAACACACAGCCCGAGGGCCGTTCCAACGGCGACGGGATGTCGCCCGGAATGGGTGTCAGGGCTGCATCGAGGT
>CAYWNJ010000069.1:6890-9108 GCA_964459535.1 uncultured Rhodobacterales bacterium | reverse complement strand
CGTCGAGAAGCCCGGCGTCTTCGAGTTCGACCTCGGCATCCCGCTGCGCACCCTTTTGCAAGAGGCGGGCGCCGATCTCAGCGCGGATAAATGGGTCTATGTCGAGGGGGCCGACGCGTCGTCAAATGGCCGCTCGATCCCCATGGAGAAGGCGCTCGACGATGTGCTCGTCGCCTTTAAGGCCAACGGAGAGGCGCTGCGGATGGAGCACGGCTACCCCGTCCGCCTGGTGGTGCCCGGTTGGGAATGCAACATGTGGGTCAAATGGCTCCGCAGGATTTAGGTGACAGATCGTGCTGTTGAAAGTCGCGAAGAGACCTCGAAATACACAGACGTCTACGAGGATGGCACAGCTCGGAAATGGACCTGGGTCATGGATGCGAAGTCTGTCATCACCTCGCCCTCGCCGCAGATGCCGATTAAACACGGGGCCGGGCCCCTGGTGATCTCTGGCCTCGCGTGGTCAGGGCATGGCCAGATCACCCGTGTAGATGTCTCAAAGGACGGTGGCATCACATGGGAAACAGCGCGCTTGGGGAAGCAGGGCGACACCAAAGCGCTGACACGGTTCTACCTCGACACGCAATGGGACGGGAAGCCGATGCTTCTGCAGGCCCGCGCCATAGACGAGACCGGCTATGTGCAGCCCACCAAGGACCAGCTGCGCGAGGCCCGTGGCGAGAACGCCGTCTATCACAACAACTGCATTCAGACCTGGTACGTGAATGCCCAAGGGATCGCGGAAAATGTCGAAGTCTCTTAATATCCTTTTTCCCGCACTTGGGGTCACCGGCATCGTCTTGGGCGGTGCCTATGGCTATGCCACACGCGACTATAAGGCTGCAGAGGCTGAAAGCGCACGGCTTGCTGCCGAGGCCGCCAAGGCGCAGGCCGCTGATGCCGCAGAGGCCAATGCTGGCCTAACCGCCCAGATCGCGGCCCTCCAAGAGGAGGCCAAGGCACAATTGGCGGCCCTTGAGGCGCGCCCGGCAGGATCGCTCAATGCCCCCGCCCCCCAGCGTGAAGGTAACTTTGGTATCGGGCGCGCCGCCCATCCCGCCGAGATCGCCGCTTGGGACGTCGACGTCCTGCCCGATGGACGCGGGATCCAACCTGGCTCGGGGAACGCTTATGATGGCGAAGAGATCTTTGCCGACAAATGCGCCTCCTGTCATGGCGATTTCGCCGAAGGCGTCGACAATTGGCCCGTGCTCTCGGGTGGGTTCGACACGCTCGCCGACGAAGATCCGGTCAAAACCGTCGGCTCTTATTGGCCGCATCTATCCACCGCTTGGGATTACATCTATCGCTCTATGCCCTTTGGCGAAGCGGGGACGCTGACGCCCGATGAGACCTATGCGATTGTGGCCTATATCCTTTATTCCAACGATCTGATCGATGATGAGTTCGAGCTGACCCACGAGAACCTGGGGTCCTTCGAGATGTATAACAAAGACGGGTTTGTCATCGATGACCGCCCGGACCTGGAATATCCCGCTTGGCGCGCTGAGCCCTGCATGGCCAACTGCAAAGACGAGGTGAAGGTCACCATGCGCTCTGTCTTTTTGGTGGAAACACCACCGGACGGCGGCTCGGAATCGGTGATGAACCACAACCGTGATAAGGTTGATGCTCTACCGAGCTTCACAGCCAGCGGTGCCGCCTTTGTGCCAGAGGCCGAGGAGGCGCCCGCTGTGGAAGCCGCGGCTCCGGCCGCGCCGACGGATGAGGGTGTTGACCTGGTCGCCGCAGGCGAAAAGGTCTTCAAGAGATGTTCGTCCTGTCACGCCGTAGGCGCCGGTGCGGGCAATAAATCTGGCCCCCATCTCAACGGCCTCATCGGCCGGGCCTTTGGTTCCGTTGAGGGCTTTGGCTATTCTGGCGTGTTCAAAGCCGCACGCGATGAAGGTCGCGTCTGGGATGAGGTCTCGCTTGCGGAATTCCTCGCCAAACCCAAAGGCTACATGAAGGGCACGAAAATGGCCTTCTCTGGTCTGAAGAAGGATACGGATTTGGAGGCGGTCATTGCCTATCTCAAATCCTTTGAGGGTTAGGGCATGAGGCGCGTCACCTCTTTTTCCCTCTCGATTGCTGTCGCAATTTTTTGCACCGCCGCAACCGCCGATGAGTTCGGCGACGCCAAGGCTGGCGCGGAGGTATATAAGCTCTGCAAAGGGTGCCACCAAGTGGGCGATGGCGCGCGGCATCGCATCGGTCC
>CAYWNJ010000069.1:0-6880 GCA_964459535.1 uncultured Rhodobacterales bacterium | reverse complement strand
GCAGCAAGCCGCGAGCCATGAGGGCTTTCGTTACTCCAAGGCGTTGGCGCGTGCTGGCGCCAATGGCCTAGAATGGCATGCCGACACGCTCGACGCATTCATTGAAAACCCGCGCGCGCTCGCCAGCGGCACGCGGATGAGTTTCAGGGGGGTCAAAAGCGAGCAGGATCGGCTCAACCTGGTCGCCTACCTCAGAACGTTCTCCGACGATCCGGCGAATATCCCGGAGGCCGATCCAACCGCGACCCCCACGGATCATGACCTCGATCCCGCGATCCTCGCGCTGGAGGGAGACGCAGAATATGGTGCTTATCTCAGCAGCGAATGCTTGACCTGCCACAAGGCCAGCGGCGGGGATGACGGGATTCCCTCAATTGTTCTCTGGCCTGAGGAGGATTTTGTGATCGCCATGCATGCCTACAAGAACAAGACCCGGACGCATCCGGTGATGCAGATGATGGCGGGCCGTTTGAATAACGAAGAAATCGCCGCACTGGCGGCGTATTTCGCAACTCTAGAAGACCAATAACAGTGTGTAGGGAGGACCGAATATGACACTGAACAGACGCGGATTTTTGGGGACGACAGCAGCAGCTGCGTTCCTAGCCGCCCCAATGGTCAAGGCCGCAGGCCATGGCAAACCCAAGGTCGTCGTTGTCGGTGGCGGCGCAGGCGGCGCAACTGCCGCGCGCTACATCGCCAAGGACAGCAAGGGCGAGATCGACGTCACGCTGATCGAACCGACACGGACCTATTATACCTGCTTCTTCTCGAACCTCTACCTCGGCGGGTTCAAAGAAATCGAAGATATCGGCCACACCTACGGTGGACTGGCTGCCAACGGTGTGAACGTCGTGCATGATTGGGCCGTGGGCGTGGATCGAGATGCGAAGACCGTCAGCCTGGCCGGTGGCGGCTCTCTCAGCTATGACAAGCTGATCCTGTCGCCCGGCATCGACTTTGTCGACGGTGCGGTTGCCGGTTGGGATCTCAGCGCTCAGAACGCCATGCCGCATGCCTATAAGGCAGGCTCGCAGACAGAGCTCTTGAAGGCGCAACTGGCCGCCATGCCTCAAGGCGGGACCTTCGCCATGGTCGCCCCACCCAACCCCTATCGCTGCCCTCCTGGGCCCTATGAGCGGATTTCTATGGTGGCGCACTTCCTCAAGGCCAACAACCCGACCGCGAAGATCCTCGTGGCGGACCCCAAACCGAAGTTCTCCAAAATGGCGCTCTTCCAAGAGGGCTGGGCCAACCATTATGAGGGCATGATCGACTGGGTCGGAGAGGATTTCGGCGGTGGTAATGTTGAGGTCGACCCAGGCGCCATGACCGTCTCCATCGACGGCGAGGTGACTAATGTCGAGGTCTGTAATGTGATCCCAGCCATGAAAGCAGGCCGCATTGCCGAGATCGCTGGCGTGACCGACGGCAACTGGGCGCCGGTGAATGCCGCTGATATGTCCACCAAGGCCGACCCAGATGTCTACGTTCTGGGCGACGCGTCGCAGCAGGGCGACATGCCGAAGTCGGGCTTTTCCGCCAACAGCCAGGCGAAGGTTTGCGCCAATGCTGTCCGCGGTGCGCTGACTGGTAGCCGCGTTTTCCCGGCGAAGTTCTCAAACACCTGCTGGTCGCTCATTGACACCAACGATGGCGTCAAAGTGGGTGCGACTTACGAGGCGACACCAGAGAAGATCGCTAAAGTGGATGGTTTCATCTCGGCCACGGGCGAAGATGCGGCTCTGCGCAAGGCGACCTACGAAGAGTCCGAAGGCTGGTACACAGGCATCACGTCCGACATGTTCGGCTAAAGCATCCGCGCGCTCCGATTTGATCCAGATCATGTCGGGGCGCGCTTCCCTGCGCCAAGCTGCTCGCCAGGAGGAAACGCTATGCGAAATCTGCTTGCCAGCATCGCGATACTGACGGCCAACGGGGCCTGGGCTGATGCCCAGATTACTGTTCCGTTTGATGGTGATTTTGAAGATGCGACCCTTGCGGTGGAAAGCGCAATCCTCGATCGGGGTCTGGTCATCGATTACGTCAGCCACGTTGGCGATATGCTCAATCGTACAGGGGCGGATGTGGGCAGTGAAGCGGTGATCTTTAAGGCCGCAGACATATTTATTTTCTGTTCGGCAGTTCTGTCACGCGAAGTGATGGAGGCCGACCCCCTCAACATCGCCCATTGTCCTTACGGTATCTTCGTGGCGGAGAAAGAGACGGGCGTGATCGTCGGATACCGAAGCTATCCCGAGGGTCCCATGCAAAAGGTGCAAGCTCTATTGGCCAAGATTGTTGCGGAGGCTGTGGACCAATGATCGATTATACCGCGTTGTTTGAACAGCAACTCGCCAATCTTAAAGACGAAGGCAACTACCGCGAGTTTGCGGAGTTGGAACGTCATTGCGGCACGTTTCCACAAGCTCAATGGCACAATGGTCAGGGTGAGGTGACAATCTGGTGCTCGAACGATTACCTGGGGATGGGTCAACACCCCGAGGTGCTCAACGCAATGCACGCGGCCCTCGATCGCTCCGGCGCGGGCGCGGGCGGTACACGCAATATTTCTGGGACGACCCACGACCATGTGGTGTTGGAGCGGGAATTGGCGGATCTCCACGGTAAGGAGGCGGCGCTTTTGTTCACTTCTGGCTACGTGTCAAACTGGGCCGCGCTTGGCACTCTAGGTGCCAAGATCCCAGGCCTGGTGATCCTGTCGGATGCGCTCAACCATGCCTCGATGATAGAGGGTATCCGCCATTCCAAGGCGCAAAAGGTAATCTGGAAGCACAATGACCTTGTGGACCTGGAAGCCAAGCTTCAGGCCTTGCCTGCCAACCAGCCGAAGTTGATTGCATTCGAATCCGTCTATTCCATGGACGGTGACATCGCGCCGATCCGAGAAATTTGCGATCTGGCCGACCGTTATGGAGCTATGACCTATCTCGATGAGGTCCACGCTGTTGGGCTTTATGGACCGCGCGGCGGCGGGATCTCTGAGCGCGAGGGGCTGATGGATCGCCTGACGGTGATTGAAGGAACGCTGGGCAAAGCCTTTGGCGTGGTCGGCGGCTATATCGCGGCCTCATTGGCGTTGTGCGATTTTGTCCGCAGCTTTGCCTCTGGGTTCATCTTTACCACCGCGCTGCCCCCAGCAGTTGCCGCCGGCGCTGCGGCCTCGATCCGGCACTTGAAATCCAGCAGCGCAGAGCGCGTCCAGCACCAGGCGAAGGTGGCTGAGGTCCGGTCGCGGCTTGACGCAATCGGCCTGCCCCATATCGAGAACCCCAGCCATATCATCCCGGTGATGGTGGGCGATCCGGTGAAATGTAAGTTCATCTCGGACGTCCTCTTGCACGATTACGGGATCTATATCCAACCGATCAATTACCCCACAGTCCCAAAGGGGACGGAGCGGCTGCGGATCACCCCAAGCCCGGTGCATTCAGCTGACGATATCGACCGCCTTGTCGGCGCACTTGAGGCCCTTTGGACGCAGTGTGAGCTAGCAAGGATGCCCCTGGCAGCACAGTGATCAAGGGCTTTCCTGATCTGCCGCCACTCTGGTGGGCAGGCACAATCGCTCTGATCCATGGCTTCGCGCGTTTGGTGCCGGATTGGCACCTTTCTCATCGGGCATTGGATCTTTTGTCCTGGACCGTATTGGTGTCAGCCTTGGCGCTCATCGCGTGGTCCGGCCTTTGGTTTTGGCGCAAGCGGACGCCGATCGAGCCGCACCACGTCCCAAAGGCGTTGATCGTCGAGGGGCCTTACAGGCTCTCTCGCAACCCGATCTACGTCGCCCTCGTGCTTCTGACCCTGGCCTCGGCCCTTGGGCAGGGTTCGGCCTTCGGTCTCATCCTCGCGCTCGCGCTGTGGAAGATTCTGGAGCGGCGGTTTGTGTTGTCTGAGGAAAGCGCGCTGAGGGCCACCTTTGGTCCCGAGGCCGATGCCTACCTGGCGCAAACCCGGCGTTGGATCTAACAAAGCCTAGGACTCGCGACCCGGGATTTTGGCGCCAGACAGTGATTTCATTATCTCGAGATAGACGGGACGCTCGTTCCACGAAGTGCCTTTGACCTATGCATGTGTTCCGCCCCCGGTGCTTCCATACTTGGAATAGTCGATCATTTTTCCCTCTTCTCCAAATGATACACTGCAATGCTACTCGAAAACCCACCCTTTGAACTCAAGGTACAAACCCTGCAGTTCCTCTTTGGCGCGGGACTTGGTTTGGTCTTTGGCGTCGCGGCGCAAGTCACACGGTTCTGTCTTTGCCGGTGCCTTTTGCATCGGCAGCGCTGCGCGGTGAGCTGGCCTCTGAGAGTTTTGAGGCCCCACAACAGACGATCCGGTATGTGGCCGGTGGAGCGCTTATGGGGGCCGGCTGCGTTGTGGTCGGTGGCTGCATCCTGGGTGCGAGCCTTTCGGGAAGTACGACGCTGAGCATCGCGGCGCTGATCGGCTCGGCCTCAATCACCGCCGGTGGGATCGCAACAGCAGCCGCCTTGCGCGCAAGTGGGACCGCGCAGGCTGCTTGAGCGCTCACTCAAACTCCATCTGCTCGTAAACGCGGCCAGCGTTGCGTGTGGCGAGCTCCTCGAACGTATCGAGATGCGCATAAGGGGATTGGTCGACGTAATAGGCGTCGACTAGATCACCGCCCGCGTCGAGATGAGCCCCGATTTGCGCACGCAGATAGACCAAATAGTCGCGCGTATACCGCCGCACTTGATCCATATTGGTTGGCGTGCCGTGGCCCGGGATCACATAGGTCGCGCCCAAAGCCTCGAAGCCCGTGTCCCAGGTTTCGATCCAATCATAAACGATAGTATCAGCGAAAATGGGCAGCATCCGTTGGTGAAAGGCCATGTCGCCTGCGATCACCAGGCTCTGCTCGGGCAGCCACACTTGCGTGTCACCAGGCCCATGGGCTGGGCCGAGTTAAAGCACCTCGATCCGGAAATTTCCCATCTCGATGATCCGTGTGTCTTCGAACGTGTCCGTCGGGCCGACAAGCGTCGTACCATCGGCCTTTTCCCGTAGCACCCGTTGATGGTTAGCCAGGGTGCCCGGGCCCCCATCCTCAAAATGATGGGCCGCGTCCACATGCGCGAGGATCGGCACCGACTGTTCGGCCCAATAGGAATTCCCCAGCATTGCATGCCCTTGTCCGTTCTCATTGATCACCAGTTTCACGGGCTGATCCGTTACAGCATGGATTTCTTGGTGCAGCGCCTCGGCCAGATTGTAGGCCGTGCCACCGTTGATCACGACCACGCCATCTCCGGTCACGATAAAACTGAGGTTGTTGTTGTGCCCGTTGTTCTCATAGGTCGGCGGCGCGGTCGCACCGATGGCCGACCAAACATGGGGGATGACTTCGATGGGCTTGGAATAGAGGGGGGAACCTGGATATTGATCCGCGATATCCTCGGCCGCCCAGGCAGGGGCCGCGATCAATGCACTGGCGATCAGAAAGCTCCGCATGATCATCCCTCTTGAACGAAACGGTAGCCATCCGCCCCTGCCTCAGCGCGCCCCATGCCGCCTCCGGGTAGGTGGAAGCCAACAAGCGATATATCCTCTGTCGTCAATCGATCAAAGAGCATCGTCCGCGTTTGAGCAGCCAATGCGGTGTCCTGGTCAGACCCACTTTCCCAGTCTGGCCGGGCAAAGGCCACATGATGGTTTCCGATTGCGTCACCCACGATCAGCGCCGCAGTGGTGCCCTGACGGACCTCAAACGCCATGTGCCCCGGCGTATGGCCCGGTGTGGCAAGTGCCGCGATCCTCGGTAGGATCTCCTCACCATCCTCAAAGAGCGTCACCGCGTCCTCAATCGCTTCCAACCGTCGGCGCGCGCCCACGGCAAAGGCCGCGCGGGCCTCACCTATTGTGTTTACGGTCTCGGGGTCCCACCAATAGTCCCATTCCGCCCGGCCCATCATGTAGGTGGCGTTGTAAAAAAGCGGATCGTCGAACTCATCCAACAGGCCCCATATGTGATCGGGGTGCGCATGGGTGAAAACCACATGGGTGACATCTTCCGGGGTGAGGTCGAGCGCATCCAGGCCATCGGCTACGGCTCCCGCCGTTGGCATGAAGTCAGGCCCCGAGCCCGCATCGAAAAGAACTGTTCGCGTGTCATCGCGATAGAGCGCCAAGTTGCATTCGGGGGTCAGTTGATCTCTTGGCTGTCCGTAGTCTTCCAAGACAGCGGCCAACTCGTCCTGTGGCATCGGCTCAAATATGAAGCTGCCGGGAAGGGTCAAGCTGCCATCACTGACGGTGGTCAAACGTGCCGATCCAAGAGACATCTCTGCCCGCGTGATCGTCGGAAGGCCGCTTAAGGCTGGACCTGCAAGAAGGCCTTTTACAACGTTTCGTCGCGTGAGGTGCATCACGAAGTCTCCAAATAAATTCTATAATTCGAATATGATATATTTGCGTTTCTTGCAAGCTTTCGCGGAATTTCTGCCCTGCGTGCAATTTGCGCAAGGACCTTTAGTTTTTGTCCTTTGGCTTCAGAAACCGTCATCCCGAAAGCACCCAAGCCGATCATGCACAAACGCTCAAATTGGATCACTCAGGTGGGCCTGATCAGAATGTTCTGGACAAAAATTGGACGATTTTCAAGCTAGCGATGAGCCACCTTCATTAGTTTTTAATTGTTTATCAGAGTGTTGTTTCCTATATGCGATCTGTGGGACCCGTCACTTTGAATTTGTGTGGGGGCACCATAAAAATCAAACACTTAGCAGCAGTACTCGCCGATCTTAGGCTCAAACTAGGCTCAGAAATCGTAATATTTTGTGATGGGTTGGTATGTTCAGCTATGAGCATGACGCAAGGTGGTTTGGCCCACTGACTC
>CAYWNJ010000068.1:0-9308 GCA_964459535.1 uncultured Rhodobacterales bacterium | reverse complement strand
ATAAGATCCAAGTGATGCCAAAGATCGCGAGGAGCGACCAGAGCACATCTCCGATCACGACACCCAGCGCGAGCGGCCAGGCGGCGTGGAAGCCACCCGAGAGGCTGCGCGCGATCAAGCCGACCCAGACCGGGCCCGGCGTCAGAAAGAGGATCAAAAGCGCGCCTGCGTAAAGAGCGATGTCAAATAGGTTGAGCGTCATCGTTTATGTGCCTCGCTTGCACCGCCGCTTTCGGTGACTTCCAAATATTGCGCGCGCGGGCCCAAAGCCTCGAACAGCTCCGGCCCGGTTCCTGTCATCCAGGCTTGCGCCCCAAGCTCCGCGATTTCATCATAAAGCGCCGCCCGGCGCGATGCGTCTAGATGCGCGGCAACCTCGTCAAGCAACAATAGCGGCGGCGCACCGAACCGCGCAGAGAGCGCGCGCGCGTTGGCCAGGATGAGCGAAACAAGCAGGGCCTTCTGCTCTCCGGTCGAGCAGTCGCGCGCCGGTAAGCTTTTGGTCGCATAGGTGCCCATCAAATCCGCGCGGTGCGGCCCGACAAGCGTGCGCCCTGCCGCAAGATCGCTGGTATGGCTCTGCTCCAACGCCTCATGCAGGGAATTGGCGTCCGCAGGGTCCGCACAGCTGGGCGCGGGGTGGATCAGCTCCAGCTCCGCAGCGGGGAAGTCCGAGCTTGCTTGGGACTGCGCCGCCGCAATCTCCGCAAGCGCTTCGAGCCGGTTGCGGTGGATCGCGGCCCCGGTCTCGGCCAGTTGAGTGTTCAAGGCCCGATACCAGGCCGGGTCGCGTACCATGTCCTTGAGCAGCCGGTTCCGCTCGCGCATCGCTTTGTCGTAATCGAGCGAGAGTTGTGCATGACCCGGCTCAAAGCTCAGCGTCATCCGGTCGAGAAACCGGCGCCGCCCCTCCGCCCCTTCGATCCACAGCCGGTCCATCATGGGGACCAGCCAAAGCACGCGTATGAGCTGCGCCAACCTGGTTTGCGCGGCGGGCTTGCCGTCCACCCGCACACTCCGCGCGGTCCCATATTGTGCAGAGGTTTCAACTTCATAGAGACCCGCACCGGAGGTCACGAGCGCCTCGATCTTCCAGCCGAGCTGTGCCGGGCGTTGGGCCATGTCATCCGCGCTCGCCCGGCGCAGTCCACGCCCTGGCGACAACAGCGACACCGCTTCAAGCGCAGAGGTCTTTCCCGCACCATTCGCGCCAAATATCACCACAGGCCGCGCATCGGTTTCGATCATCGCGCGGGTATGCGAGCGAAATCGCAGCAAAGATATCTGGGCGATGTGCAGACTCATCGGGGAACAACATTTTCTTGGGCAGAAAATGGCACCAGCTAGGGTCTGTTAGACACGCATCGGCATGACAACATAGACCGCACTTTCGTCATCGCCTTCGCGCATCAAAGTTGGATCGCCGGACGAGTTAAACATGAAAACCGCATTCTCGCGATCAACTTGGCTGGCGATCTCCAGCAGATATTTTGCGTTAAACCCGATCTCAAGCCGATCATCCCCATAAGCAACGACAAGCTCTTCCTCCGCCGCGCCGCTATCGGGCGCATTGACGGACAGCACCAGCCGATCCTCGTCAAGCTGAAGCTTAACCGCGCGCGAGCGCTCGGAGCTGACCGTTGCCACGCGGTCAACGGCCTTGGCAAAGTCTGACGCGTCCACCTCTAGCTTGCGCGTGTTGCCGGCTGGGATAACGCGCGTGTAGTCGGGAAAGGTGCCATCGATTACCTTAGAGGTCAGCGTGATATCAGAGGTGGCAAAGCGGATTTTTGTCTCGCTCACCGAGACTGCAATCTCGGCATCATCCTCTTCCAAAAGCTTGCGCAGCTCCCCCACCGTTTTGCGAGGCACGATGACCCCGGGCATCCCCTCGGCACCGGCGGGCAATGGCGCATCTATCCGGGCCAAGCGGTGCCCATCCGTCGCCACACAGCGCAGAGCCTGCGCGCCCGTGTCATCCGCAACATGCATGTAAACGCCGTTGAGGTAATAGCGTGTTTCCTCGGTGGAGATGGCGAATTTCGATTTGTCAAACAGGCGGCGCAGCACGCCCGCCACAACGGCAAAATTAGAGCTATACTCAGAAGAGGCCATCACGGGAAAATCTTCTTTTGGCAGCGTCGCCAGAGAGAAGTTTGAGCGCCCCGCTTCGACGGTCAGACGACCCGATACGCTATCCGCCGTTAGCGTCACCTGCGCGCCTTCGGGAAGCTTGCGGATAATCTCGTGCAAGGTCGTTGCCGATACCGTCGTTGCGCCGTCGCGCTGAACCTGCGCAGCGGTCTTGTCGACGACATCCACCACTTCGATATCTAAATCCGTCGCGCGGAAGGTAACGGAGGCGCCATTGGCCTCAATCAGAACATTCGCAAGAATTGGGATCGTATTGCGGCGCTCGACCACAGACTGAGCTTGGGCCGCGGCCTTAAGCAGAGCCGCGCGTTCAATACTGATTTTCATCAACGCTCTCCCATCCAAACGCAGGGTCACTTACCCTAGCGCACCATGACCTTTTCACAAGTAGTTTATTGGCTTGTCGGTTGGAAGGGAGATTTGGTCAAGCCTCAAGCGCGCGGCGCAGCAACTCCAAATCTTCGGCGATTTGCCCGTCCTTTACCTTGAGCTCTTCGATACGGCGCACGCCATGTATCACGGTGGTATGATCGCGCCCGCCAAACCTGCGCCCAATCTCGGGCAAAGACCGCGAGGTCAGCAGCTTGCAGAGATACATGGCTATCTGGCGCGGGCGCGCATAGCTGCGCAAGCGTTTCGGGCCGATCATATCACTTAGTCGGATATTGTAATGCTCCGAGACCTTACGCTGGATTTCCTCGATCGTGATTTTGCGGTCCGAGGCGCGCAGCACGTCGGCAAGGCAGTCTTGGGTCAGCGCCATGTCGATTTCCCGGCCTACAAGGCTGGCAAGCGCGAAAAGTCGGTTGAGCGCACCTTCCAAAACGCGAACGTTATTGCTGATCCGGTGGGCCAGAAATTCTAGGATACCCTCTTGTACCACAACATCCGGGTAGGTGGCGCGATGCGACTCTACCTTTGTCTGCAAGATACCGAGGCGCAGCTCGTAATCTGTGGGGTGCAAATCAACGACAAGGCCTGATTGCAGGCGTGACTTGATCCGCTCCTCAAGATCCTTGATCTCACCCGGCGCGCGATCTGCGGAAATAACGATTTGCTTGCCCTGATCCACAAGCGCATTGAAGGTGTGGAAAAACTCCTCCTGCGTGCTGTCTTTGCCCGCAATAAACTGCACATCATCGACAATCAGGACATCGACGGACCGGAAAAGAGACTTAAAGTCCATCATCTTGCGATCCCGCAAGGCTTGGACAAAGCGATACATGAATTGCTCTGCCGAGAGGTAAAGCACGTTCAGCTCAGGCCGCCGTCTTTGCAGCTCCCAAGACATCGCATGCATCAAATGGGTTTTGCCCAGCCCAACACCGCCATAAAGGAAGAGCGGATTAAACGTCACTGGCCCGCCCTCTGACACGCGCCGCGCTGCGGCATGGGCCAGCTCATTGGGTTTGCCAACCACAAAATTCTCAAAGGTGAAGCGACGCTCAAGCGGCGCAGCGTCCAAAACTGCCACTGCCGCAGCGGGGCGGGTCTGAGCGCCTGCTTTGGATTTTTTCGCACGCGGCCCACCGGACGTGAAGTTAAATCTATTGGCCTCGAAACCTAAGGCGCGAATTTCTCGAAGGATAAGATCGGCGTAGTTTTGATTGACGTAGCTTCCGGAAAAGCTGGACGGCGTGTCGAATGTGGCAATGCCATCTTGGAGCGCATGAAAGTTCAGTGGTTCAATCCAGCTTGTAAAGTTGCTTTGACCGACCAGTTCCAACAGTTTTTGTTGAACTTTGCCCCAATCGTCATCCGTCATTCTTCTTTTTTCCCCCATCACATCACGTGATGCCAAAGCACCACCACGCCCTCGCCACTAGGCGACCAAGCCGTTTCGACACGGCCAGCCCCATTCTGCTGGACTAATTTTGAATGCAAAACGTCACACCCGATTTAGGACGCAACCCCCCGCTATATGCGCGCGCCATCTAGCCGAACACGATATAGGGTTAGAGATAACAAACGGTTTGAAAGGTCTGGGCCTGAGCAAGTCCCAAATCTAACCTTTTCTCTCGTCGGAAAACGCCCGACTACCGTTTTCGATCTTTCCGCCCCCAGGCCGATTCACATCGCAGGAACGTCGTAGCAATTTCACAGCTTACCGGGCAACAAGCCTTTGGACTTGACTCGCATATTTGCGCGCGAATCTATCTAAGCTCTTTAGTGGCAGTCCCAAAAGCAAACAGCGCCCTCGTCGAAGGCGCTGTCATAAATTCTTCATATTTCGGGAGCTTAGCCGAGGGCCTTGATCCGCGCAGACAGGCGGGACATCTTCCGCGCTGCGGTGTTTTTATGATACACACCTTTTGTAACACCGCGCATCAGCTCTGGTTGAGCGGCGCGCAAAGCGGTATCTGCCGCCTCTTTATCCCCTGAAGAGATCGCCTCTTCGACTCGGCGCAGATAGGTGCGAATGCGCGAACGGCGCGCTTTGTTCACAGCGAAGCGTTTTTCGTTTTGACGGGCCCGCTTCTTGGCCTGAGGCGAATTTGCCATGTTATCTCGTCCCAATGGTTGGTGCGGTAGGAAAGGCACAAAAGTGCTGAGCCCCGGCCCCTAGTCCCCATCGCGTCCTAAGTCAAGCCTTGCGCACATACCATACCTCGCCGCATGGGGCGCGAGGTCCTACCTATCGCGGAATTGGGCTGCGCGCTTTTCGACAAAGGCGGCCATCCCCTCGGCTTGATCCTCGGTCGCAAAGAGCGAATGGAACAACCGGCGCTCAAAGAGCAGCCCTTCGTTCAGCGGCACCTCAAAGGCGCGGTTCACCGATTCTTTGATCGCAGTCACCGAGATCATCGACTTTTCGGCAATCTTCGCCGCCGCGCCAAGCGCTTCTTCCATGAGCTTCTTCGCGGGCACAACGCGCGAGACGAGGCCGCAACGCTCGGCTTCTTCGGCATCCATAAAGCGACCTGTGAGGTTCATATCCATCGCTTTTGATTTGCCAATAAACCGGGTCAGGCGCTGCGTTCCGCCGATGCCCGCCATCACCCCGAGGTTCACCTCAGGCTGACCGAATTTCGCGGTCTCGGAGGCAATGATAAAATCGCACATCATCGCCAACTCACACCCGCCGCCCAAAGCGTAGCCGGAGACGGCTGCGATCACCGGCTTACGCACCCGCGTAATCGCTTGGGTTTCATCGGTAAAAAGATCGCCCGCAAAAACATCGACAAAGCTCTTGTCTTTCATCATCGGAATGTCAGCCCCGGCGGCAAAAGCCTTTGCCGAGCCGGTCAGGACAAGGCACCGCACCTTTGGATCAGCCTGGGCTGCGGTCATCGCATCCGCAAGCTCGCGCAAGAGCTGGTCGTTCAAGGCGTTCATCGCATCAGGACGGTTGAGCGTTATGGTGGCGATGTGGTCTTCGATATCAAGGATGATCGTCTCATAGGCCATGTATGTGCCCCTGATTGCCGCATGTTGAACCCGCTGCATAGCATGGCTTGGCTCTGGCGCAACTATCTTTGACAGGTTCCGCAATAGAAGGATGAGCGGCCCGATTGCACAATCCGCCGAATTGACCCTGCACAATCAGGGCGCGTGCAGCCTGCGCCTTCGCGCCCATAAACATCAAAACTGTGTTGAAAATATCCTAATTCGCCCTCGGCGTTTCGAAAGTCTTTTAGCGAGGATCCTCCGGCCTCGATGGCGGCGCGCAGCACGTCGCGGATAATCGGCACGAGGCTTGCAACCCGCTTGGCCGAGATCTGGCCCGCCCGGCGCTGCGGAGAGATCCCGGCGCGAAAGAGGGCCTCGCAGACATAGATATTCCCCAGACCTGCGACAATCCGTTGATCCAGCAGGGCTGCTTTGACCGTGCTTGTTTTGCCTTTGAACGCGGCAATCAGGTGTGCTTCATCAAAATGATTGCCCAGCGGCTCGGGCCCCAACCGGGCGAGCAATTTGTGCTGATCGGCGTTCTGCGTCGAAACAAGATCCATCGCGCCGAATCGCCGGGGATCGTTGAAGGTGACACGCGCCCCATTGCTGAGGTCAAAGACAACATGGTCATGTTTTTGACGCATGGGATGGGTATGCACAAATTGGCCAAGCGGATCGCCTGAGATCAAAATGCGCCCCGACATGCCAAGATGGATCAGCAAAGTCTCGCCGCTGTCCAAATCCGCCAAGATGTATTTCGACCGCCGCCGGAGCACTTGAATGCGCGCGCCCGTCAGACGCCCGGCCATATCCGGCGGAAAGGGCCAGCGTAGATCGGGCCGGTTGACCGCGACCTGCGTGATCCGCTGCCCTTCGAGCACAGGCGCAAGCCCGTTTCGGACCGTCTCGACCTCGGGCAGTTCGGGCATGAAGGGCTCCTGCGGCATGGGGGTGCATTGCGCAGAGGGGGCTGCGCCCTATAACACCTAATGTAAGTCAGGGAATATGTCATGATGATCGAAGAGAAGACCACACATTTCGGCTTCCAAACCGTGCAAGAATCGGAAAAGGCAAACCGGGTGCGCGGGGTCTTTGATTCCGTTGCTGCCAAATACGATCTGATGAATGACCTGATGAGTGCAGGGCTCCACCGCGTTTGGAAGGATGCGATGATGGATTGGCTGGCGCCGCGCGCTGGTCAACACCTGCTGGATGTGGCGGGCGGCACCGGGGACATTGCCTTTCGTTTCTTGCGGCGTGCGGGGCACGGGCACGCGACGGTGCTGGATTTGACCGAACCGATGCTGACGGAGGGGCGCAAGCGCGCCGAGGCAGACCGTATGGCCGATCAACTCGATTGGGTTGTCGGCGATGCCATGGCCTTGCCTTTTGCCGATAACAGCTTTGACGCCTACACAATCAGCTTTGGGATTCGAAATGTCACCCGTCCGCAGGAGGCGCTGAACGAAGCCTTTCGGGTCTTGCGGCCTGGCGGGCGGCTGATGGTGCTGGAGTTTAGTCAACTCCCAGTCGATGGGCTGCAAAAGCTCTATGATCAATACAGCTTTAATGTGATCCCGCGTTTGGGCGAGCTCGTGGTGCAAGACCGGGAGAGCTATCAATATTTGGTCGAATCGATCCGTAAATTTCCCGATCAGCAAACCTTCCTCGACATGGTGCGCGCCGCCGGGTTTGAAAACACGGCCTATCGCAATCTGACCATGGGGGTTGCCTGTCTGCATTCGGGTTGGAAAATCTAGCCGATGCGCGGGCCGCATAATATCTGGCGCTTGATCCGTACCGGCGCAACGTTCGAGCGGACGGGCGCTATGAATGTGGTCCTGGATGCGTTCGACGCGCCGCTCGGGCTGCGGATTGTGGCAAAGGCCCTGTGTAAGCCGTTTCAATGGCTCGGCTACCCGGGCGATCTTTCAATGCCGCCTGCAACCCGCGCCCTAACCGCGCTGGGCCCGGCTTATATCAAATTCGGACAGGTGCTTTCGACCCGGCCCGACGTGGTTGGGGATGAGCTGGCCGTCCAATTGCGCGTGTTGCAAGACAAGCTGCCCCCATTCTCGATCACTGAAGCCAAGGCCGAGGTCGCGCGCGAGCTGCAAATGCCCGTGGATGAGGTCTTTTCCGAGTTTTCTGAGCCCGTCGCGGCGGCTTCTATTGCGCAGGTACACAAGGCGCAGCTGAAAGAGACTGGCGAGCAGGTCGCGGTAAAAGTGCTGCGCCCCAAGATCGAACGCGCCTTTCGCAAAGACATCGACGCGTTTTATTTCGCGGCGCGGATCATTGACCTTTTTGCTCCCGGCGCGCGGCGCTTGCGCCCGATGGAGGTGATCGCCCATTTTGATGGCGTCGTACAGGGCGAGCTTGACTTGCGCCTAGAAGCCTCGGCCGCAGGCGAGTTCGCGCATAACACCAAGGATGATAAGGGCTTTGCCCTGCCACAGGTCAAGTGGCGGTACTCCGCACGCCGGGTTATGACCCTTGGCTGGGCTGATGGGGCACCTTTGGGCGATAATGCGGCGCTTGACGCGGCGGGCCATGATCGACGAGCGCTTGGGGAGCGGGTGCTGCAACTCTTTTTGATGCATGCGCTGCGCGATGGGTATTTTCATGCCGATATGCATCAGGGAAATCTAAAGGTCGCGCCAAATGGAGATATCCTGGCTTATGACTTTGGCATCATGGGCCATATCGACGCCTATACCCGCCGGGTTTATGCCGAGATCCTCTATGGTTTTATTCGCAAGGACTATCGGCGCGTTGCTGAGGTGCATTTCGAAGCGGGCTATGTGCCCGCCGACAAAGATGTGGACGCGTTTGCACGCGCATTGCGTGCGGTCGGAGAGCCGATCTTTGGCATGGATGCGACAAAGATCTCGATGGGCCGGTTGCTCAGCTATCTCTTTGAGGTGACCGAACGGTTTGGGATGGAGACGCGCACTGAGCTTATCCTGCTTCAGCGCACGATGGTGGTGGTCGAGGGGGTCGCGCGCAGCCTCAACCCGCATATCAACATCTGGGAAGTGGCCAGCCCAATCGTCACGGATTACATTCGCAAGTCGATCGGTCCGCAAGCCGTAGTATCGGACCTTGCAAAAACAGCGCTGGTCTTGGCCCGCTTTGGTCCACGCTTGCCGGACATGGTGCAGACCATGTTGATCCGCCAAAGCAATCCCGAACCGCCGCAGCGTGCGGGCTTTTGGCGTTGGATAGCTCTGACCGCTGGGCTGAGCGTTGTCGGCACGTGCCTCGGCTTCGCCCTGTTGGATTGGCTGGGCTAAATGCGGGCGCTGCTTTTGCTGGGTATGCTTTGGCTGGGTGCCTGCACCAATGTGCCAAGCACGATCCCACACGCGACGGAATCAGAGATCACAGCGCTCAGCAACGCACTTTCGGCATTGTCGCCGCATGTGGATCCCGCCGAAGCGCAGCGCGCTGCACGCATTGCCTTTGACTACCCAATAGAATTGCGGGCCGCGTATGGGGTGACCGATCCGCCGCTGATACATAATGCAAAGGTTAACAGGGGGTCGCGACCGCGCGGCTTGTGCTGGCACTGGGCGGATGACCTCGAGGCTAGGCTCGCGCAGGAAGATTTCCAAACGCTCACCTTGCATCGCGCCATTGCAAACTCGAATAACCCTATTTTGATTGAGCATAGTACGGTGATTGTGTCCGCGAGGGGCGCGCAAATGGATCATGGGATCGTGACGGACCCTTGGCGCTATGGTGGGCAGCTTTTTTGG
>CAYWNJ010000067.1:0-9339 GCA_964459535.1 uncultured Rhodobacterales bacterium | reverse complement strand
ACGTCAGAACCAAGACCAATGAGAAGAAGTCCAATGGCTTGTAATAAAAGGACTAATTCTCAATTTAGGGCCAAATTTGGCAGATCCTAGAACTTACGAGAGTAGGTCCAGGTCGCCACCGTCGTATCCCGCGCTACGCAAAAGCTCTCTGCATCGCCGAGATAGTTAAAGCCGCAATGGGTCAACACGCGCGCAGAAGCCGGATTGTCTTGAAAAACAGAGGCGAACATCGCGGCATTATTAAGAGGGTTGGTGCCGACCAAAGCCTCGACAGCTTCTGACGCAACGCCAGTATTCCAAAAGGCAGGCGCAACCCAATAGGATATTTCGGACTGCTCTCGGTCCAACCGCTGCAGAGCAATGATGCCCATGAGCTCGGCGCCTCCCGCTTTGCTGCCATCGAGCGCCCAAATGTCCTCCTCCCGCTCATCTGCCATGGCCCGGCTGATAAATCCCTCGACCATTCCAGGCGGGAGAGGATGGGGCAGCGAGGGGGTCATGCGCGCCACCCGCACATCGCCGCCATGAAGCTCAATAAGACCCTGGTCCGATTTGCGCAAAGGGCGCAGCACAAACCGCTCGGTCTCGATCACGGCTTGCGTAACAATCTTTCCGATCTCCACTGTCATACCCCTCCTCCGAACAAAACAAACAAGACCGACAAAACGGTCAGCCCTGCGAGCGTGTACATCACATATGGCTCCGCCCGCGTTCCTGCGAGCGTGCGCGCGATAGCCTCTCCGGCGAGCGTCCAAATCGGGTGCAGCGCCAACTGACAGCCGAGCATTATCGCGGCAAGTATTGCTGTTGCGATAACGGGATCTGTTCCTGGCGCAAAAAAATTGGTGAAACCAGCCACGATCATCGCCCAAGCTTTGGGATTTAGCGGGTGAACGATGAGGCCGGCCAAGAAGCCAGGCGCTGGACCGTCTAACTGGCCCGGCGCTAGTCGCAGAGATGCAACCTTCCACGCGAGCCAGAAAATATAGGCCGCAGAGGCCCATTTAAGCACCGTGAAAACCAGTGGGACTTGCTCGGCAAACCCCATTAGGCCAAAGCCAATTGGCCAAATGAGCAGCTGCTTGCCCAGCGCAACCCCTGCCACAAAGGGCAGCGCCCGGCGCAGACCAAGCTGCGCCCCAACGCTGAGCAAGGCCATATTTGCCGGACCAGGCGTGCCGATCTGGCTCAGGGCAAATAAGGTCAATGGACCAATCGCAATACTCATCACAACGCCTCACAGATTAAAGGCGTAGAAAACGATGCAACGCGCCCTCTACCTCCCAAGTCCGAAGCGCCGTCCCCGCCCGCCGGTATGCTGAGGATATTCGCGATGACGCCTCGACGGGCTCTCAGGCTAAGTTGTGTTGCATCAGACATAAAGACACTGCCTTGGAATCGAAAAAGGGACCGGCGGTTTTGCCGATCCCTCTGATGTTTGACCACGTTTGAGGTTCGGCTTACTCGGCGGCCTCCGCCATCGGGAGCACCGAAATAAATGTGCGGCCCTTGAGGCCCTTATGGAAAGTCACGGCGCCGGTATCTGTTGCAAAGATCGTATGATCTTTGCCCATACCAACACCCTGGCCCGGCCAGAATTTTGTGCCGCGCTGACGCACAATGATATTACCTGGGATCGCGTGTTGACCGCCATAAAGCTTTACGCCAAGACGCCGACCCGCCGAGTCGCGTCCATTGCGTGAGCTACCGCCTGCTTTTTTGTGTGCCATACGCGCTTACTCCTGTTCCGCCGCGAAAGCAGCGGCTTGTTTTTGCCACTCGTCCCGCTCGATCCGACCTTTAAACGACAATTGGTCATCCATAAAGGCGATTTCTTCGCTGGTCCAAGCGGTGATCTGGTCAAAGTGAAACACACCGTTCTGGTGCAGCAATCCTTCGAGCTTAGGGCCAACACCTGAGATCTTTTTTAGATCATCCGGTGTCCCGCCCCGTGCCTCTGTCAGCAAGTTGGCAGGGCGCGCGGCTGCCGCGCTGGGCGCTGCGTCCGGTTTTGGCTTAGCCTTAGCCTTAGGCGCGGGCGCAGGTTTCGCGGCGGGCGCGCTCAGTGCAGGCGTGGCCTTGCTGCCACCAACTGCAGCCATCACGCCCGAGGCTCCTGCCCCCGAGGTTAATATCTCTGTAATGCGGACCAGCGTCAGATTCTGGCGATGGCCTTTGGTGCGTTTCGAGCTATGCTTGCGGCGACGCTTGACGAAGTTAATGACTTTGGGCCCTTTGATCTGGCCGAGCACTTCGGCTTGAACAGCCGCATCAGCCACCATCGGGGCGCCCACAACAGGCGCATCGCCGCCAATCATCATCACGTCGTTAAACTGAACCTTGTCGCCTTCGTCAGCGGCAAGTTTTTCAACCTTCAACGTATCGCCAGATTTTACTTTATACTGTTTGCCGCCAGTCTTGAGCACTGCGAACATATCTTATTCCTTCATCTGCCGCGCCCTACGGTCCCCTTTCGGGTGTTGAGAGGTTATATTGCCTCACCTCAGACAGCGTGCCTCTTTCAAGGCATAATTCTAACTTCGAGCAAAGCGCCCGCGAAGACGCGCGCTTATCTGCTGGATCAGGTCTGCTGTCAAGGCCCTACAGCCACCTGACCGTCCGGAAAACGCGGCCTTGTTAAATCGCATAGATCGCGTGGAGCCTAAGGGATATATGCCAGCTCGTATGGCCGGGCGAGCGCGCCAATCCTCAAAGGGCTTGGCTCGGCTTTAGCTTGGCGAGCTCTTCGGCCAGGGCTTCAAATCGGTTGGCCATAATCTCGAATTGCACCGCGTTCATAAGCATGTAGATCTTGCGCATATGATCATGCTCCAGTGCTTCGGCATAAGCGAGAATATCGTCATCCGAAAAAGCCTGGTAGGTATAGGCCGCCCCGCTGAGTGCCGAGATCTGCAATGCGCGCAAGAGCCTGCCTTCATCCGCAGAAAGCGCGGCGCGCAGCTCCGCTTCGTCTACCTGCAGTTTGATCACCCCGGCGCTGGCCGCCGCCATCAAAAAGCGCACTTGCAGCTCTTGCATGGCCATCACTGCCGTGCTCGCTGTGCCAGAGGCAGCGTTCAGGCGTTTGAGCATCTCAAGGCGCTCAGCACCGTGCCGGGTCATACCTGCAACGATGGCATCACCGGCCTCGCGTTTGCCGTCGTCATCTTCCTTCATATGGGCGGCATTCTCCGCCACGACCAAGCGCTTGCCCAAATCGGAGGCGTAGAAGTCTATTGCGTGATCCAGCAAGGGCTGCTCAAGCCCTTCCGACAATATCTCAATCGCCATGTCATGCATCGCGCGCGTGTCAAAAACCTCTGAAACCAGCTCGGACCAGTCTGGGCCGAAATCCTCGGTCTTAAGGCCGATCATCTCGGGCGCGGCGCTGGCAGAGAGCCGAATACTCTCCAAAGCGACATCAAAGCCCGTCACATTCAAAAAGGCTTCGAGCTGCGCACGGTCCGAAGCCCGCGCCTCCTGCGGTGCGCTGAAGCTGACGATAAAAGCACAAAAAACCCCAAAGAGCGTCAAAAACCAAGCACGCATACGCAAATCTCCAAACTGTAAACCTTTTGTTAAAGTATTGCATTGCGCGCTTCGCGCAAACTTTTTTGAAAATTTTGATTAACATGGCGCAGCTTTAGGCGCGGATTGGCCATTGCTGCGCGCGCAAATATCAAAGAATGTGCCTTTGGCGCGTGCGAGGTGCTGTGCGATGAAGAGGAGGCTATCTTGGGCGAGCAAAATTTTGAGGTCTATCTGCGCCGCATTCCCATAATCCCGCCCTTGCAATCAAGAAGGCAGTTCAAATGACAGGCCCGCGCGAAATACGTTTGTCGACCACCCCGTCGGCCGAAGCCTTGGCAAAGCTGCGTTTGGGGGATGTCGTTTATCTTGATGGGCTGATGTATACGGCGCGCGAGGGCGTCTATATGCGCGCCCTTGAGGATCGTGCGAATATCCCGATGGAGTTGCCGCGCGACTCTGCTGCAAATTTTCACTGCTCTCCTGCTGCGCGCATCAACGCAGATGGCTCCTTTGATATGGGGGCTGTGACGGCCACCGCCTCCTTTCGCTTTGCCAAGTGGTTGCCGGAATGGATGGCCAAAACAGGGGCAAAGCTGATCGTCGGAAAGGGCGGCATGTCTTCAAAGGACTACAAGTCTTATTTCGTACCCAATGGCGCGATTTATCTTTCAACCGTAGGATATGGCACGGGCGCCTTGCTCGGGCGCGGCGTTGAAAACGTCGAAGCGGTGCATTGGAACGAAGAGCTCGGGCTCGCGCAGGCGATGTGGGTGATCAAATGCAACCGAATGGGCCCGTTCATTGTCGCCTCCGATTTGGAGGGCAACTGCCTTTTTGAGCGCGAGAATGCCAAGATCGCAGAGAATGTCGCACGGGTCTATGAGGGAACCAAGCCTGCGGTGCTCAAGCGGTATGGCGAGAGTGATGACCGGACGGACGAAGTGATCTAGCCCGCGTCCGAGGCCTTAGGCAGATGCGGCGCTTGGAGACAAATCATGCTGCGCTAATACGATGCGGGTTGCAGGCCGACCTTGCATTCTCTCATAGTGATCCGCGAGTTTCGGATAGGCGCGGATCTTGACACCCGTCGCGGTCAGCCAACGGCCAAACTGAAAGACATAAGGATCGCAAAAGCTATAGGCCGCGCCAAGCACCCAGGGGGCAAACGGGTATTCTGCCTCGATGAACGCCGCGCAGCGCGTCATATTGCCAGCGACAAGCGACTGCATATCCGCCAGCGACGCAGCCTGCGTCACCCATCTGCCCCCGCGATTGCCATGCGCATAGGCAACATGAGCCGTTGCGCAGAGATAAGCGCAAAGAGCGCGGGCTTGCGCCAAGGCGTAATCCCCCGTAGGCGCGCATTTCGCTGCGGGATGTGTTGCCGCTATATATTCCAAGATTGCAGGGTTCTCTGAAAGAAACCCCTCGGCGGTCTCTAACAGCGGAACGCGCCCTTTCGGATTGCGGGCTAAAAATTCCGCCGCCCGATGCTCTCCGTTGCTCACGTCCACCTCTATGGCGCGATATTGCGCGCCAACTTCCTCAAGCAAGATATGCGCGGCGACCGAAGAGGAACGCTTGCCATAGTAAAAATTCATCTCAGCCTCCTCGCGCGCGCAGCTTGGCGCGGCTATGTAAGCTCGCTGACCAAAACACCGATACCCATCAGCAGCGTCAAAATGATCAGAAACCGCCGAAAGCTCGTGTCACTAATGGCTCTGAAAACAGCAATCCCGATTTGCGCGGCGATCAGACCAATGGGGAAGCTGATCAGCAAGGCTTGCATCGTCACACGGTCATAGGCGCCCGCGAAGAAAAGCAGCACAACTGTCGTGCTCAGGATTGCCACGTTAAAGGGTTGCAAAACCGCGCGCATCTCGGCCTTGGGCCAAGGGCGCAAAGAGAGCCACATGGCTGGGAAAGCCCCCGATAGCGCCGCAGCCCCGCCAAGCACGCCGCCTGTCAGGCCAATCGCTGAGTCAAGAACGGGCGTTTTGCGCGAAAAGGCAGGAAGGGCCGCGCGAAAACCAAAATATCCGCCGTAAAAGATCAACAACCCCGCAATAGCAAGGCGCAAACTGCTCGTGTCGATCATATCAAGCAGCCGCAGACCAACCGGAACGCCAATCAAACCGGGGATCAAAAACCGCAAGAGCCGGCGCGGGTGCGCCAAAATCTCGCGCCGTACAATCCATAGGCCTTGAAGCCCCGCGAGAACGGACATGAAGGCGACGATCGCGACGGATCTCACAGGATCCAGCACGACCAGATAAAAGCCCAAAGCGAAAAGCGCAGTCCCCGTGCCCGCAAATCCATTTACAAACCCGCCGACCGCCGCCCCAAGGGCGACGTATAAGATCATCTCTAGGCTCATGATGAGGTCACCTTCCGCTTGCTTTTCCTGCTTAAGCGCTGCCTTCCCAAGTTAAAAGAACCTAAGCCAAACTTGATCAACGACTTCGCCGATGTGCCGGATACCTCTTTGCAACCATTTTCCGGCGCGCTCTTGATCCTACCCGCGCGAAGCCCTAGCTTCTGAGACGTAAGAAACGGCCTGGTCTGCTGCAAATTCAGGCCTAAACACTAAATTGTTGCGCTTGATCTTGAGAAAAGCCTTGAAGCCGCTTGAGGATCAACCAAACTCTAACTGTATTCGGCGATGCTAGCGTCAACGGCTTAATACGTTACTTGCCGCTCTGACCCAGACTAGAAGGAGCACAGACGGTGCCTTCATTCTCGACCACACTGGAAAAAGCGATACACGCAGCGCTTGCGCTCGCGAATGAGCGTCATCATGAATTCGCAACGCTTGAACACTTGCTTCTGGCACTCATAGAAGAGCCGGACGCGTTGCATGTCATGCAGGCGTGCAATGTTGATATCAAGGACTTGCAGGCGACCCTGCTTGAGTTCGTGGATGAAGAGCTGGTCAACCTCGTCACCGATGTTGAAGGCTCGGAGGCAGTGCCGACCGCCGCATTTCAGCGGGTAATCCAGCGCGCCGCGATCCATGTTCAAAGCTCGGGCCGCACCGAGGTGACCGGGGCAAATGTCCTAGTCGCGATATTCGCCGAGCGCGAATCAAACGCTGCGTTTTTCCTGCAAGAGCAGGATATGACCCGCTATGACGCTGTGAATTTTATTGCCCATGGTGTGGCTAAGGATCCTGCCTTTGGTGAAAGCCGCCCGGTCACCGGGGCTTCGGATGTTGAGGAAGACACTCAGAACGTCTCCGAGGGAGAAAAGAAAGAAAGCGCGCTTGCCAAATATTGCGTTGATCTGAATGCAAAGTCGCGCAGCGGGGATATCGACCCCCTGATAGGGCGCAGCAGCGAAGTCGAGCGCTGCATTCAGGTGCTCTGCCGCCGCCGCAAGAACAACCCACTTCTGGTTGGCGATCCCGGTGTCGGCAAAACGGCAATCGCCGAAGGATTGGCCCGGAAAATCGTCGCCGAAGAAACCCCTGAAGTTTTGGCCAACACAACGATTTACAGCTTGGATATGGGCGCATTGCTTGCCGGAACGCGCTATCGCGGCGATTTTGAAGAACGCCTCAAGGCTGTTGTGTCCGAGCTAGAAGAGCACCCTGATGCCGTTCTTTTCATTGACGAAATTCACACGGTGATTGGTGCGGGCGCAACCTCTGGCGGGGCAATGGATGCCTCAAACCTGCTCAAACCTGCCCTACAGGGCGGCAAGCTGCGCACCATGGGCTCGACCACTTACAAAGAGTTCCGTCAGCACTTTGAGAAAGATCGCGCGCTCTCACGCCGATTCCAAAAAATCGACGTGAACGAGCCCTCGGTTGAGGATGCCACAAAGATCTTGAAGGGCCTCAAGCCCTATTTCGAGGATCATCACGGCGTCAAATACACTTCCGATGCGATCAAAAGCTCGGTTGAGCTCGCAAGCCGCTATATCAATGATCGCAAACTCCCCGATAGCGCGATTGATGTCATTGACGAGGCGGGCGCCGCGCAACATCTTGTGCAGGCCGCCAAACGGCGCAAGACGATTGGTCAGAAGGAAATCGAAGCGGTTGTCGCCAAGATTGCCCGCATTCCGCCCAAAAACGTCTCAAAAGATGACGCGGAGGTGCTTAAGGATCTTGAGGCCTCGCTGAAACGCGTGGTCTTTGGCCAAGATCCAGCGATTGACGCGCTCTCCTCTGCCATCAAACTCGCGCGGGCCGGTTTGCGTGAGCCGGAAAAACCGATTGGGAACTATTTGTTTTCAGGACCGACAGGCGTGGGCAAGACCGAAGTGGCCAAGCAATTGGCAGATACGCTTGGGGTGGAAATGCTGCGCTTTGACATGTCCGAATACATGGAAAAGCATGCAGTCTCGCGCCTGATTGGCGCGCCTCCGGGCTATGTCGGATTTGACCAGGGCGGTATGCTGACCGATGGCGTAGATCAGCACCCCCATTGCGTGCTTTTGCTCGATGAGATCGAAAAAGCGCACCCGGATGTCTATAATATCCTCTTGCAGGTTATGGATCACGGCAAGCTCACCGACCACAATGGCCGGACGGTTGATTTCCGCAATGTGATCCTGATTATGACCTCAAATGCAGGGGCCGCTGAGCAAGCGAAATCGGCCATTGGCTTTGGGCGCGAACGCCGCGACGGTGAGGACACTGCCGCGATTGAGCGCACCTTTACCCCCGAATTCCGCAACCGTTTGGACGCGGTGATTAGCTTTGCCCCGCTCGGCAAGCGCACCATTTTGACCGTGGTTGAGAAATTTGTGCTCCAGCTCGAAGCGCAACTGATGGACCGCAATGTGACCATTGAGCTCACGCGTCCGGCTGCAGAATGGATCGCGGAAAAGGGGTATGACGACAAAATGGGGGCCAGGCCCTTGGCGCGGGTCATCCAAGAGCATATCAAAAAGCCGCTGGCGGAAGAGCTACTCTTTGGCAAGCTTGCAAAGGGTGGTCTGGTTAAGGTTGGCGTTAAAGATGGCGCGCTTGAGCTTCGCACTTTTGCGCCAGAGAAACCTCGGATTTCAGGTGATAAACCGCCATTGTTGACGGCCGAATGACGGGTTTTCGGCGGGTTTTCCTCAGCCTTCTATTCTTAGTAGGCGGGTTAGAGGCATCGGGCGCAGATGCGATTTACCTGCGCGTTCCTATAGACTGTGATTTGGGGAGCGCGTGCTTTATCCAGCAATATATGGATCATGACGCCGGTCGCGGCGCATATGACTACCGTTGCGCGCCGCTAAGTTATGATGGTCATAGCGGGACAGACTTTGCTTTGCGCACGCTTGCCCAGATGAAAGAAGGGGTCGATGTTATTGCCGCTGCCGGCGGGAGAGTATCGCGGGTGCGCGATGGGATGGTCGATCGGTACTATTCTGATGCCAACGCCGAGCAGGTCACGGGCCGAGAGTGCGGGAATGGATTGGTATTGGTGCATCCAGACGGCTGGGAAACACAATATTGCCACCTCAAGAAGGGATCTTTGGTTGTAAAACGCGGAGAAACCGTGGAGGCGGGACAAAAACTTGGCGAAGTTGGTATGTCCGGTCGCGCGCAATTTCCCCATGTTCATCTCAGCCTGCGCAAAGACGGTGCCCGGATTGATCCTTTTGATCCAGATGGAGAGATAACCTGCGGTGCGCCGAGCCAAGAGACGCTTTGGACCGACCCGCCGACGTATCAGGCCGGGGGTTTGCTTGATGTCGGTCTCTCTGATGGTGTGCCAAAATATGATGATATCAAGGCAGGTATAGCCGCGCAGGAGGAATTACCTACGAACGCTCCGGCATTGGTTGTGTTTGGATACGCATTTGGCGGGC
>CAYWNJ010000066.1:0-9373 GCA_964459535.1 uncultured Rhodobacterales bacterium | reverse complement strand
AAACCGAACTGACAGACCGCAACAACACCGCGCTAGTCCAGATGAACGGCATCCGAGACCGGCTGCGCGTGTTGTTGGTGTCAGGAGAGCCGCATCCCGGCGGGCGCACCTGGCGCAATCTGCTTAAGTCAGACAGCTCGGTTGATCTGGTGCATTTCACCATTCTGCGTCCGCCCGACAAGCAAGATGGCGTGCCGGTGGGAGAGCTCAGCCTCATCGCCTTTCCGACGCGCGAGCTGTTTTTGGAAAAGATTGATGATTTCGATCTCATCATCTTTGACCGCTACAAGCGCAGGGGTATCCTGCCCACGCTCTATCTCGAAAACGTTGTGCGCTATGTGCAAAATGGCGGCGCAGTCTTGGTTGCGGCTGGGCCAGATTTTGCCGGGGCCGACAGCCTGTTCCGCTCGCCCCTGCGACCCATCTTGCCGGGTGCCCCGACAGCCCGTGTCCGAGAAGAGCCGTTTCGGCCCAGCGTCAACGAGGTTGGGATGCGCCACCCGGTCACCGCCGAGCTGCCCGATTCTGGGGATTGGGGCCGGTGGCTCCGCCAGGTTGAGCTGGATCAAAGCGCCGGAACGGTCGTCATGGAAGGGGTAAACGCCTCGCCACTTTTGATCCTAAATCGGGTGGGTAATGGGCGCGTGGCGCTGCTCGGCTCTGATCACGCCTGGCTGTGGGCGCGCGGTTTTGAAGGGGGCGGGCCACAGCTGGAATTGCTGCGCAGGCTGGCGCATTGGATGATGAAAGAGCCCGAGTTGGAAGAAGAGGCGCTTATCGCGGATGTCACAGGCCAGAACATGCGCATTCTGCGCCGGAGCCTGGCGGATACGGTCCCGCCCGTGTCGATAACCGCGCCGGATGGCTCGACAAGCGCGCTTACCTTAGAGGAAAGCGGACCGGGGCAATTCTCCGCCGCGTATCTCGGCCCAGAGATCGGCCTCTACCGCCTTGAAAACGACAGCTTAACGCGGGTTGTCGGCCTTGGCCCTGCGGCCCCGCGCGAATTTGTCAATCCGCTTGCCACGCAAGAAATCTTGGCGCCGCTTATCGCCCCCACGCGCGGCGGCCTATTTCGCGTGGAAGAGGGGTTGCCAAGGTTGCGAGAGGTCCGAGAGGGTCGTCCCGCCGCTGGTCGCGGATGGCTTGGATTGGTGCCGCGCCAAGCTTATGAGGTCGCAGATTTGCGCTCCACGGCCCTGATGCCTGCTTGGCTCGCGCTCCTTCTCAGCACGTTCTTCCTGCTCGCAGCTTGGTTACGTGAAGGATCTCGAAGGTAGCTCGCAACCATCTTCACTTGATGGCCTGAGCATAAACGCTAGCCTATAGCGTCCGACCTTAAACCTGAGGCGTCGGGCGCTCATTCGGATAGCGCCGTTCCGAGCGGTGGCGCAATCGCACCGCGCCATGGGGGCGGAACGGTGCGACTGAGCGGTGCCCGTTGCACGGGAGATAAGTTCGGGCAAGACGCCTCAGGTGCAAAATTGGACAGGTTATTGGAGTCGCGTAAGGCTGAAGGCGAAATAGTAAGATAGCGAAAACTTAGTCCATCTGCGAAGGTGCAAGACGGCAAAGGTGTAGAAAATGAACGCATGGCGACCTCAGCAGGAAATTCAAGTCAAGGCGCTTGGACTTGTCTGGCGTGACGCATGTTTACTCGCGAGCAAGATTTATCGGGACGATGGGAGCGTCAAAGGTGTTAGGCCGCTTGGCGGCAGGCTGGAATTTGGCGAAACATGGCAGGAAGCACTTGTGCGGGAGTTTGAAGAAGAACTTCAAGTACAGATAGAAGTCGTTGGAACGCCTTTGTTTTTGGAGAACATCTACGCGCATCATGGTATGGTTGGCCATGAAATAGTGGTTCTTTCTGACGTTCTCTTTCCAGATACCACATATCATGAAAAAGACGTCATCGAGTATTCAGAGGACAACGGCGAAAGGTGCCGCGCAGGATGGTTTAATCCGGAAAATTTGGATCGTGGTGGTTTGGAACTTTACCCAAAAGGTTTGAAGACGGCCCTTGCCGAGAGACGCCGGAATTCTTGAGCACGCTCACTGGTTGCGCATATTTACATATACGGGGCGCCGATAAATTTCCATCATACCAGTCAAATGACGCACTCAGAAGCGCCTAATCCTGTGGTTTTGGGTCGATACGTGCCGCGATCTTCTTACGGACACGGCTTAGCGCGCTAGATGTACTCCTCTTCCCCCAGCCGTAAGCACCTCAATGCCGTTACAGCGCCTTTGAGCCCAATTTATTCGATATTCAGGCTATTTGGATCAAGCCTTTGCGCGACTTCGGCGACTCATTTACCTTTTTTTTCAGTGTTATAGAATAGGTGCAGCGTGATGTTGCCCATCTGCTTGGAATATATTTCAGTCGGTTACAAAGAGTGAGTTGTGCCCGTAGGTCCCACACCTTACGCCTAAGCGCACGGAACGACGTGGGGATGTCAATCTTGCAAACGACATTAAAGTCACCAATTACCTTTGAAGGGAGAGGGCTGCATACAGATCAGCCGGCGACTTTGTCGATTCACCCCGCCTCGGCTGAACATGGCATTTGGTTTCAGCGCACGGATGCAAAGGCGCGCGATCAGTTGATCCCAGCGCGTTGGGATGCGGTTGAGCACTCTGCCCTCTGTACGCGCTTGGTGAATGAGGCGGGGGTTGAACTCCTCACGGTCGAGCATGTGATGGCGGCGCTGGCGGGCTGCGGTGTGCATAACGCGCTGGTCAAAGTACATGGACCCGAGGTGCCGATATTGGATGGATCGGCCATTCCTTTCGTGCGCGGGATTATGCAGCGCGGACTGCGGCGGCTCTCTGCACCGGTACGGGCCTATCAAATTTGCCAACATATCGCGGTAGAAGATGGGCTGGCGCGCGCTTCCCTTTCTCCCAGCGATGAAATGCGCATCGACTTCGAGATCGATTTCTCTGACACCGCTATTGGCCGCCAAAGCTTGTCGCTGAGTATGGCCAACGGCTCTTTCGCGCGTGAGCTGAGCGACAGCCGCACCTTCTGCCGGCAATCAGATGTGCAAGCAATGCAAGCCAATGGCCTCGCTCTGGGCGGAAAGTCTGGCGAGAATGCGGTTGTATTTGATGGTGACGCGGTGCTCAGCCCTGGCGGTCTGCGTAGGCATGACGAGCCGGTTCGCCACAAGATGCTCGACGCTTTGGGGGACCTGGCGTTGGCAGGCGCGCCTGTTATCGGACGCTACTGCGGGGCACGCGCCGGGCACATGCTGACCAATATGCTGCTCCGTAAGGCATTCGCAACACCCGGCGCGATGCGGATGATCATCTGCAGCGACGATCAAACAACTCGTTTGCCAGGCCATGGGCTGATTTGGGACGAAATCCCGCGCGTTGCATAGAGCTTGCTTTTTTAAATCAAAAACATGACGTATTCAAATTCGCGTTCGAGGCAAAGCCGAGAGGAAGCGCATTTGAATTCAATTTAGCAAAACTCGCTAGAACCAAAGCACCCAACGGAAATTCGGATAGCGTCGCCCGGTTGGAGGCGGTGTCTGTTATGCGGCAGATATGTCCATTGCAAGAGGTCTCCGTTTTGCGGCTGGACGCTCTAGCAGGACCCTAGTCTTTAGGAACGGGATCATAGCCATCCCCTCCCCAGGGATGACAGCGCATAATTCGCCGCGCCGCCAACCAGCTGCCGCGCAAACCGCCATGCTTCTCTAGCGCTTCCAATGCGTAGGCGCTGCATGTTGGCTGGTACCGGCAGTTAAACCCAACCCAAGGCGAAAAGATGAGACGGTAAGCGCGGACAGGAAGGGACAGGACAAATGCGAGCGGCGTCATCAAAGCACTTGGGTCAAATCTGTCAAAAGCTGCGCAAAGGGGCGCTTTGCCGTGGTGTCAGCACGGCCGATCAGAACATAGTCGTGCCCCGGCTCCCCGTTCTTCGACAAAACCAGCCGCGCCAGGGCGCGTAATCGCCGTTTGGCACGGTTCCGCGCCACTGCATTTCCAACCTTTTTCGAACAGGTGAAGCCGACGCGCAAAGGGGCGTCATCCTTTCTATTGCGGATCTGGAGTATGAAACCTGGTGTAACAACACGCCTAGCTTTGGCCGCGTACAGGAAATCTGAACGCTTGCGCAACACTTCTAGTCGCGGATATCCCGCCAAACTTGGCAGGACCATTGGCACGTTTTGCTGGGGCATTTCAGGCACCCCACTCACTCAAACGCCGGCTAAGCGCTCAGCGACTTACGCCCCCGAGCCCGGCGCGCGTTCAAAATTTTGCGTCCGGCTTTGGTGGCCATCCGAGCTCTGAACCCATGACGCCGCTTGCGCACCAGGTTCGAGGGTTGAAATGTGCGTTTCATCAGATCGCGTCCTCATATCGATCGTGCGCGGCAGCATAATAACCGTTCACGATGTAAGAAATCAGTCGAAGCCTGCTGTTAAGCCGCATTCTAGTGTGTGTCAAACCCCCACGCTGCAAAAACGACCGCACCCAGAAAAAAGGCCTACCACATTTGCCATCATTTGGTGAAACGGCAATAAGATCAGGAGGTCTTTATCCAACCGCCCCCGTAGATCCGGCTGCTTTCTCGATCATAAAAGACACAAGCCTGGCCTGGGCTTACACCGCTCTCCGGCGCTAAGAGTTCGACACTGGCCTCTGTCGCGCTTATGGGCCGCAAAACCGCGTCGGTGGGCGGACGCGTCGAGCGCACCTTAACGGCAATCTCCCAAGTCTCGCGAGCTAAAAGCGGTGCGTCCCCCAGCCAATTAATCTGATGCACGGGGACGGTTCGCGTTGCCAGCATCTCTCGCGGCCCAACAATGACCTGGCGCCTATCAGCGTCCAGCTTTACAACATAAAGCGGGGTTTCAAGCCCGCCAATCCCCAGGCCCCGACGTTGCCCAATCGTGTAATTTATGACGCCCTCATGTTGCCCCAGCACGCGGCCATCGGCGTGAACGATCTCACCCGGCGCGGCGGCCTCAGGGCGGAGCTTGCGAATAACCGCCGCGTAGTCTCCGCCAGGGACAAAACAAATGTCCTGACTGTCAGGTTTATCCGCGATAGAAAGCCCGTAGCGCGCCGCAAGCGCCCGTGTTTCAGCCTTGGAGCTTAGATGGCCAAGCGGAAAACGCAGAAAATCCAACTGATCTTGTGTCGTCGAAAACAGAAAATAACTCTGATCGCGCGCAGCGTCGGTCGCACAATGCAGCTCAGGACCCGCGCCGCCAAGCTTGCGCTGAACATAATGGCCAGTTGCCATACAGGCGGCATCAAGCTCTTTCGCGGTCCGCAAGAGATCTTGAAACTTCACCCGTTCATTGCAGCGAATACACGGCACAGGGGTGGCCCCGCCCAAATAGCTATCCGCAAATTCGTCGATAACGGATTCTTTGAAAATACTTTCATAATCAAGCGTATAGTGCGGGAATCCCATCTGCTCTGCCACCCGCCGCGCATCATGAATATCCCGCCCCGCACAGCAGGCGCCTTTCTTAGCCAGCGCCGCGCCGTGATCATAAAGCTGCAAGGTGATCCCCACCACATCATAGCCTTGCTCAACCAACATCGCCGCAACAACAGAGCTATCCACGCCGCCCGACATAGCCACCACAACACGGGTATCCTGCGGAGCCCTAGAGATCCCGAGGGAATTAAGCGGATGCGAATCCAAAGCCATGAGTTTCGAAATCCTTTCCGAAGTGCAGCGCAAATATAGGAAAATCTGAACTACTCTCAAGGGCGCGCTTCACCAGCCGTTAAACCCCCCAAGGGCACATTGCATGCCGAGCAGAATAAGAGGCGACAATGTACCTCAAAAAAGTAGACGGACCCCGTGCCGTGACCCTCCCGGATGGGAGCGTCATGACCCAGGCGGATTTGCCCGAGCCAAGCACGCGCCGCTGGGTCGCCTCGCGCAAGGCGGCCGTTGTGCGCGGCGTTCTATACGGCCTGATCAGCCAAGAGGCCGCGCTTGAGCGCTATGGGATAAGTGGCGAGGAGTTTCATGAATGGGTGCGGGCGGTGCATTTGCACGGCGAAGAGGCGCTCAAAGCAACCGCTTTACAACGATATCGGCAGCAAGACGGCTAGATTGCCCGCATAGGTAGTGACAATCATAGATAGAAATGATAAAAGCCATATTTGGTAACGTGAGATTAACCTTTTTTGTTCACGTTTGGGTCCAAGAGCTGCCCCTAACGATTTCGTGGAGACAAACATGCGCGTGCTGCTGGTCGAAGATGACCCCACAACATCCAAGAGCATTGAACTGATGCTCACCCACGCCAACCTGAATGTCTATGCGACGGATTTGGGCGAAGAGGGGGTCGATCTGGCCAAGCTTTATGACTACGATTTGATTCTTCTCGATCTTGATTTGCCGGATATGAATGGGCACGATGTACTGCGGCAGCTGCGTTTGGCGCGTATTGAAACGCCGATTTTGATTCTCTCTGGGGCGGATGACACCGATAACAAGATCAAAGGTTTTGGCTTTGGCGCCGATGACTATCTGACCAAGCCTTTCCATCGTGGCGAGTTGGTTGCGCGTATCCATGCGATTATCCGCCGTTCGAAAGGTCATTCGCAATCGGTTATCAAAACGGGTGCCATTGAGGTAAATCTCGACGCCAAAACGGTGAGCACTCAGGGCAAAACCATCCACCTGACCGGCAAAGAATATCAGATGCTCGAACTTTTGAGCCTACGTAAAGGGACCACATTAACAAAGGAAATGTTCCTCAATCATCTTTATGGCGGCATGGATGAGCCTGAGTTGAAGATTATTGATGTCTTCATTTGTAAACTCCGCAAGAAACTGAGCAATGCGACGGGCGGAGAGAACTATATCGAAACGGTTTGGGGGCGGGGCTATGTGCTGCGCGACCCAGAACCAGATGCGCTTGTAGAAGATGATCGCCGCTTTGCCATAGGCGCTTAGGCTTTGGTAACGGGTGCGCCTAAGATGCTCTGCGAAGCTCGGCTATGCGGATAGCCATGCCGCCCGGCTAACATCGTAAATCCCATATGCGAATCCCTCAAGGTGGACGAGTTATGCCACAATGCCATTACGTCAGAGGTTTCCCATTACTCCACGCGGCGGAACATTACAGTCTTTGGGCGACTAAGCCACAAAGCTGGATTTCTCTACCCGCGCACTGCTTGTCGGCATAAAAAATGTCGGACAACTTCGATCGCCTGCGATATTGCATTGGGATCTCGATCACTTTGTGGTTCCCAAATCTGCGCCGCTCAACCGTTGAGCCACGTAGGATACATGCACACCCACAGGCCGCCTCGCTCCACCAAGGAAGCTATGCTTGGTTACTCTCGTTCTGAAAGACGCTCGTGGAGCCAGTCCAATACCACCTGCTCCACCCACCCCGCAGCCCCTACCTGAACCCCGTCGAGCAAGCATTCGGGAAGCCGAAGGCCCATCTGCAGAAAATCGGTACAAGAAATTTCACAGACCTAATCGCCGCCATCAGCGGGATCTGCAACCCATTCACACCACAGAAATGTCGGAACAACATCGCAAAGGATGGTTATGCGTCAACATAAAATGGAAAATTTTAGCACAAAGCAGCCGCAAGCGATAACGTTAACACGCTCTAGAATCTTTGCGCAGGTTGAGACTGCGCATGAAAGGCGGCACACCAAAGCGCAAAAAGGCCAAGAGAGAGGGCCGCGTTCCAGCCCGCCATGCTAAGCCCAGCCAAGGACCAGGCAATCTCGTCACATCTGACAAGCGGGGCCGTCATGATCTGAGACATTAATTCATCTGGGCTTAGGCCGCTAATATTGCCCGATGTGCAAGCCAAAGGCCCTTGCCACCAGCCTTGCTCTACACCGACATGAAACCCACCGATGCCCGCGCCCGCCAGCACCGCGCCGGCGCCTGCGTAACTCCACATGCGCCACTTTGTTGCCAGAGCCAGGCTGCCAAAAACGACGGCGATAGCATGAGGCCAACGCTGCCAGAGGCAGAGTTGACAGGGCGCGAGCCCCCCGAAAACCTGAAACGCAAACGCGCCGATAAGCAGCGCGACAGACCCCAGCGTCACCAGGGCAAGAAGCCCACGCGCACTCACAGAACCCTCAACACAGCAAATCCTCCTAAGAGCAAAACGAGCCCTAGAGCAAACACCCAGCCCAGTCGTCGCTCGATGAAATCCCGGATGGGGTCACCGCAATAGTAAAGCAATCCTGCGACGACAAAAAAGCGCAAGCCCCGCGCCAGGATAGATGTGGCGATAAACATAGTAAGCGGCATCGCTGTCCATCCCGACATGATCGTAATGACCTTATAAGGAAAGGGCGTGATACCCGCCCCAAGAACCGCCCAAAAGCCTTGATCGTTAAAGCGCGCGCTAAACGCGCTCATCGCCTCTGCTTTGCCAAGCGCGGCAAGGATAGGCTGCCCAATTGTTTCAAAGGCGAGCGCGCCAATCGCATAGCCCAACAGACCGCCCAGAACTGATGCCACAAGCGTAATCCCGGCAATGAGCCACGCCCGTTGCGGGGTTGCGAGAATCATCGGAATCATCAGCACGTCGGGCGGAATTGGAAAAACGGAGCTTTCGATAAAGGATATGAACGCCAAAACCCACAGCGCGTGGCGATGCACGGCCATCGACAACGTCCAATCATATAGGCGCCTAATCATAAATGCGTTTGGATCATGGCTTGGATAGGCGCGTCAAGTAAATGGGGTTGGAGGTAGTGGGTTACTTTGAAATCTAGCCGCATGGAGCTTTGATTTGCCCTTGCGCAAGGGAGTGCTTATCTTGGGATCATGACAGACAAACCCAAAAGACCCAGAGACGCGAACCAGCTTGCCAAGTTCATTGTGGACGAGGCGACCGGTGAAGACCCGGAGTACAAGCCAGATACGTCTGGGCAGCAAAATGGAAGATGATTTCCATACCCAAAAGACTTTGCGACCTTTATCGAAGAGAACGTTGCGGATGTGGTTGACCCTGAAGCCGCATCGCTTATTGAGATTTGCCGTGATCTAGAGGCCACTCAAGGTATCAACTTCAAGAGTGGCGTGCGTTTGGACAATGGCGACCGAACCTTCACCTATGAAGATGAAACCAAAGTCAAAAACGAGCTGGTCGTACCGAGCGAAATCAAACTCGCCATTCCGCTCTACTATGGCGAAGAGCCAACCATAATCACAGCTAAGTTCCGTTTCCGCGTCAAACCTGGTGCCCTCTATTTCGGATTCACCTGGCATCGCGTCGAATACCAAAGGCAAGCCAAATTCCGCGAACTCGCCACACTTGCCGCAGACGAAACCGGAATGCCGATCTGAACCGCCCCGGTTTTACCGGAGACTGTTGAGTTCGTATTTCTCCTCCGCTTC
>CAYWNJ010000065.1:0-9380 GCA_964459535.1 uncultured Rhodobacterales bacterium | reverse complement strand
CCTTGCAAAATGACGCCAACCTCTTGCGTTGGGCGCTGGACCGGGCGCGTGATCGCGCTGCCGGGTGCGAAGGTCGAATGAACAATCTCGAAATCATCCGTGAGATCGGGCGAGAGAAGCTCTTCGACCAGCCCCTCCGCGCGCGCGCCAATCGAGCGGCGCGCATCGCGGCGCACAACATAGCCCGCCTCCTCCGCCGGGGCGGGACCTTGCCGAAAGAGCATCGAGGTCGGCACGTCGAGCAGCGTTGCAATCTGCCGCAAATCACTTGCAGACGGTGTGCTCAGGTCCCGCTCCACTTGGCTTAGCCAACCGACAGACTTTTCAAGCCGTTCAGACATATCCTGCAATGTCATCCCGCGCCCCTTGCGCAAGGCGCGCAAATCAGCGCCAAGTGTCTTGGGAGGCAGAGCGTCTGCGTGCAGCACCAGGGTGAACTTTCGTGAAATTAAGATCTATATTTTCACGCTTACAGGGCCGAGATGAAAAATCAAGCCTATTTTTCATCTCCCGCGCCAAAGGCGCTTGATAATATCGCAGCAAGACGTTCAGCGTCTTGGGCATCAAAGGCGTCTGGTTGATTGCTATCAATGTCAAAGACCGCCAGCAACGCGCCGCTTGGATCAAAGACGGGGAGCACGAGCTCCGACCGTGTCGAGCTCGCGCACGCGATATGGCCCTCAAAAGCTTCCACGTCTGGAACCAGTTGTACCTGCCCCGTGCGCGCCGCAGCGCCGCAAACGCCGCGCGAAAACGGGATATACAAGCACCCATGCCCCCCTTGATAAGGCCCAATCTTTAGCGTCTCCGGGCCGGTGACCCGATAAAAACCCGTCCAATCAAAACGGTCATCGGCGTGATGCACGGCGCAGGCAATGGTTGCCATCATCGCGATCTGATCGTCTTCGCCTCGGATCAGCTCAGCTATTGATTTTTCAAGTTCGTCATAATCCACGCGGACCGTCATGCTATGTGCCTCCAAAGCTTGCGAGAGACGCGCTTTCGCCCCTTCCTCATTCAAAGAGAGACCCTTCTAAAAGCGTTCAAGCGCAATGGCCGTGCCTTCGCCGCCGCCAATGCAAATCGCCGCAACACCGCGCCTGAGATCATGCCGCTCAAGTGCGTTCAAAAGTGTGACGATGATCCGCGCGCCGGAAGCGCCAATCGGGTGACCCAGCGCGCAGGCACCCCCGTTCACGTTCAACTTTTCATGCGGCACACCAAGCTCGTGCATGAAGGCCATCGGCACCACGGCGAAGGCCTCATTCACCTCCCACAGGTCTACATCATCAACCGCCCATCCGATCCGATCCAGCAGCTTTCGGGCCGCTGGCACAGGGGCTGTTGGGAAAAGACTTGGGGCCTGCGCGTGGCTGCTATGCCCAACAATCCGAGCGCGCAGGCGCATCCCCTGCGTTTCTACCGTCTCGCGATCTGCCAAGACAAGCGCAGCGGCGCCATCGGAGATCGAAGACGAATTGGCCGCTGTCACTGTGCCATCGGCGCGAAAAGCGGGCTTGAGATGCGGGATTTTCTCGGGCCGCGCGCGCCCGGGCTGCTCATCCTCAACCACGCGCATCGCAGCTTTGCGTGTTTGCCACTCGACCGCCACCAATTCTGAGGCAAACGCTTCGCTGGATTGAGCGGCTTTGGCCCGCGTCAGCGACGCCAGAGCATACTCATCCTGCGCCGCCCGCGTGAATTGGAACGCCTCCGCGCAGTCCTCTGCAAAGGTCCCCATCAGGCGGCCCGGATCATAGGCATCTTCAAGCCCATCAAGGAACATATGATCCACCGCGCCTGCATGACCCAAGCGCGCGCCCCCGCGCATTTGCGGCAGAAGATAAGGCGCGTTCGACATGCTCTCCATCCCGCCCGCGAGCATCGCGTTTGCATGACCCAGAGCAATCTGATCAAACGCGATCATGGCCGCCTTCATCCCCGAGCCGCACATCTTGTTCAGCGTCGTTGCGGGGACATGATCCCCTAGCCCTGCGGCAAAGCTTGCTTGGCGGGCCGGCGCTTGACCCTGGCCAGCGGGTAGAACACAGCCCATCACGACCTCATCGACACTTTCAGTACGGGCATCCGCCAGCGCGCCCTTCATCGCGACGCCGCCAAGTTTTGGGGCCGCGATGTCCGATAAATCCCCTTGCAGCCCCCCTATCGGGGTACGCGCTGCACCAGCAATGACAACCTCTTTCATACAAATCCCTCTCGTGAAACCGGATAGTAACCATTCTCGCTTAGCGTTTTTTTTAGTCGAATGATCATCAGGGGCCAAGCCGATGGAATTGTCCACCCGAACCGAAGCTGAATTTGCGATTATCGCGGTCGAAGACAGCCGCATTGATGCCGCGGTTGCTATCGAGTTCAAGGACGCGATGCGGGCTGCGACGGAGGGCGGACCGAGCGAAATTATCTTGGACCTGAGCGCCGTTGACTTTATCGACTCAAGTGGCTTGGGCGCCATTGTTGCGACCATGAAAATGCTTGGAACAGAACGAAAACTCATTCTTGCCGCGCTGACACCAACGGTTGCAAAGGTGTTTAAACTCACCCGCATGGACACGATCTTTATGATTTATGAAACAGTCGATGAAGCTAAACAGGGCCTCGCTTCTTGAGATCTTGAGACAAGGCGCCAGTGATGCAACGTGACGATATCCTTCCCCCCATAAAAGTTTCGGTCAAAAGCGGCGAGCACGCAGCGAGAGAGGCTTTGACGGCGCTGCTATCTGACCTAAAGGCGCTTGACCTGGATATTGAAGAAGCAGGCACCATTGAGCTCGTGGTTGCAGAGGTCTTGAACAACATTTGCGAGCACGCTTATTCCGGCCTGGAAAATGCGGGGTCGATCGAGGTTGAGTGCGTGCACGCGTCAGATGGGCTTCACTTTGACATTCGCGACGCGGGCAAGCCTATGCCTAACGGACGAACCCCACTTGGGATGCCCGCGAATCTCGACGTTGATTTCATGGACTTGCCAGAAGGCGGGTTTGGGTGGTTTCTAATCCAAGACCTTGCAAAGGATGTGGAATATCAGCGGATAGGCACCCGTAACCAGCTTAGCCTCAGGATCGCCGTTGGGATAAAAACGGCTGCATGAAGACGCCGCGCAGGCCCGCTTCAGAGCTTATTCACAGGCGTCTTAAGCACCATATTTCCATCCGGGTCGGTTGGAACCTCTCCAGCCCGCATATTGACCTGTAGCGATGGCAAAATAAGCTTTGGCACGGCAAGTTGCGCATCGCGCTCGGTGCGGAATTTAATAAATTCCGCACGCGTTTTTCCCCCGCCGACATGAATATTCTCGCGCCTTTGCGCCCCAATCGTCGTCTCCCAAGCGATGGCGCGCCCGCCAGGCCCATAATCGTGACAAATAAAGAGACGCACTTCATCGGGCAGCGAGAGTACCCGTTGAATGGAATCGTATAGCTGACCTGCATCGCCACCAGGAAAGTCCGCCCGCGCGGAGCCTCCATCTGGCATAAAAAGCGTATCCCCAGCAAAAGCCGCATCCCCAATGACATGCACCATGCAAGCCGGTGTATGGCCGGGCGTGTGCAGCGCTACGCATGAAAGATCGCCAATCTGATAGGTATCCCCATCCGAGAAGAGCGCATCGAACTGCGAGCCGTCCCGCTGAAACTCCGTTCCTTCGTTGAAAATCTTACCAAAGGTTTCTTGCACCGTCAGAACGTGCTCTCCAATACCGATCTGGCCGCCCAGCTGGTCTTGAATATAAGGCGCCCCCGACAGATGATCGGCATGAACATGGGTCTCAATAATCCACTCAAGCTTAAGCTCATGGGTTTGAATATGCGCGATCAATTGATCAGCGCTCTCAAAGGTCAAGCGACCTGCGGAGGGGTCAAACTCCATAACCGGGTCAATAATCGCGCAGCTTTTGCTGGCCGGGTCGCGAACGATATAGCTGATCGTATTTGACTGGGCGTCAAAAAAGCCCGTGACCTCAGGTTTGATGGTCAAATCAAGTGCTGGGATGCTCATATATTCTCCGATACGATAGGCGCTTAACCCTCTTGCGCTTTGCGCTCTACGGGACCGCCTTCTTTAACCCAGGAACTGAACCCATCCTTGAGATGCGCCGCCTCAAACCCAAGCGCGTTCAGCGTGGCAACCGTAATGGCAGAACGCCATCCCGATGCGCAGTGAAATACATATTCTTTGTCGTCTTGGGCGAAGATTTCCTTGTGATAGGGGCTATCAGGATCGACCCAAAATTCGATCATCCCGCGCGGCGCGTGAAAGCTGCCGGGGATAAAGCCGGTACGCTCGCGCTCTCGAACATCGCGAATATCCACGATGACGACATTTGGATCATCAACGCGCGCGATAAGATCCGAAGTTTCGATCTCTTCGATCTTTTCCCGAGATTCTTGCACAAGCTCGGCAGAGGTTTTCTTGAGGGAGGGCATCGCGTTTCTCCTAAAAGGGGTCGATACCATCAAATAGTGGCGTAGATCGACCCTCGACGCAAGGATGGCGCCGTTCAGAGCAGCACCAGCAGGCATAGCGCCTTAGGATCAAACAAGATAATCCGCGAATTCACTCAAAACAGCCGCATAGACTTCGCGCTTGAACGGTACGATGGCACCTTCCAACTCACTGGGTGCAATCCATTTCCAAGCCCCGAATTCTGGCGTTTGAGTGGCGATATTCACATGATCATCAGTCCCAAGAAAGCGTAGCAGAAACCACTTTTGCTCCTGCCCGCGATAGCGCCCTTTCCATAGCTTTGGCACCAAGTCATGAGGCAGATCATAGGGCAACCAGCCCGCGCTGACCGCGATTTCCTCGACAAGATTGGGCGAAACCCCGGTCTCTTCCTCAAGCTCTCGCAACGCAGCGGTGCGCGGGTCCTCTCCAGGATCAATCCCGCCCTGCGGCATTTGCCAAGCGTCATAGTGCTGATCCAAACGCTGCCCCACCCAAACCTGACCATCAGCGTTCAAGAGCATCACGCCAACATTGCGGCGGTAGGGAAGTTGGGCGATTTCCGCGGGCGTCATAGCGTCCTCCATTTTGCACCCGTTATAGACCGGCTGACGCCGCGTTGTACGTGACAAGCAGGCGCAGATCGGCTGTCATGGTCACAAATGCTCTAGGGAGAACCGCGATGACCGCCTATCCGCACTTGCTTGCCCCGCTTGATCTCGGCTTTACCACACTCAAAAACCGCGTGCTCATGGGGTCCATGCATACGGGGCTTGAGGAAACCAAAGACTGGAACCGTGTTGCCGAATTTTACGCCGAACGCGCGCGGGGCGAGGTCGCGCTGATGGTTACCGGCGGAATTGGCCCGAACCTTGAAGGCTCGGTCCTGCCGGGGGCTGCAATGATGACAACCGAAGAAGATGTCGCCAACCATTCGATTGTTACAGAGCGCGTTCAAGCGGCCGGCGGAAAGATCGCGATGCAAATCCTTCATGCAGGGCGTTACGCTTATGGCCCGGCTTGTGTTGCGCCGTCGCCAATCAAATCCCCGATCTCGCCCTTTCCTCCGGCGGAGTTGGATGAAGAGGGAATAGAAAAGCAAATCTCCGACATCGTGAACGCCGCTCGGCTGGCACAGCAGGCAGGGTATGACGGGGTCGAGATTATGGGCTCCGAAGGCTATTTCATTAATCAGTTCCTCGTCACCCATACCAACAAGCGAACGGACCGCTGGGGTGGCTCTTATGAGAACCGCATGCGTCTGCCGCTAGAAATCGTGCGACGCGCGCGCGCGGCAGTTGGGCAGAATTTTATCATCATATACCGGCTCAGTATGATTGATCTCGTGCCAAACGGATCGACGACGGAGGAGGTCATTCAGCTTGCAAAATCTATTGAAGCCGCTGGTGCAACGATCATCAACACCGGGATCGGCTGGCATGAGGCACGCATACCGACTATCGCCACGTCTGTTCCCCGCCGCGCCTTTGCCTGGGTGACGCAAAAACTGATGGGAGAGGTGAGCATCCCCCTGATCACATCGAACCGCATTAACACACCCGATGTCGCCGAGGCCGTGCTGGCTGAAGGATGCGCGGATATGGTCTCCATGGCGCGCCCCATGCTTGCCGACGCGCATTTTGTGCGCAAAGCAATGGCGGGGAAAGCCGCGCAGATCGCGCCTTGCATCGCGTGTAACCAAGCCTGTCTCGACCATACGTTCTCGGGCAAATTGACATCGTGCCTCGTCAACCCCCGCGCCTGCTACGAGACTGAATTGTCGCTCGAGCCAGCGCCCAAAGCAAAGTCCATCGCGATCGTCGGCGCAGGCCCCGCCGGACTGAGCACCGCCATCGCCTGCGCCGAGCGCGGGCACAACGTGACGCTCTACGAGAAATCGTCTGAGATTGGCGGGCAGTTAAACCTTGCCAAACAGATCCCCGGCAAAGAAGAGTTCTGGGGCTTTGTCGATTGGTTCCGCACAATGATCGATGTCCATAACATCGAAGTGCAGCTTAACACCGAAGCGACTGCGGAGATGTTGGCAGGCTTCGATGAGGTGATCATCGCAACAGGCGTTGTACCGCGCGATCCGGCGATACCGGGCCAGGATCGCGACGGCGTGGTCAGCTATATTGACCTTCTGGCAGGACGCCATCAGGCGGGCGAAACGGTTGCGGTCATCGGGGCTGGTGGGATCGGCTTTGACGTCTCAGAATTCCTCGTGCATCAGGGCGAAAGCCCGACCGAGAACCTCCCCACCTGGATGCGCGAATGGGGGGTTTCCGATCCGTCGGAGCATCGCGCGGGTCTTGCGCCTGCCGGACCGCGACCCGACGCCCCGGCGCGCGCTGTCACGCTGCTCCAGCGCAAGGCAGAAAAGCATGGCAAACGGCTTGGCAAAACCACCGGGTGGATCCACCGCGCGGCGCTTAAGATGAAAGATGTCACCTTTCTTGGCGGTGTAACCTACGAAAATATCGACGCAGAGGGCCTCCAGATCAGCTTTGGCGAAGCGCGCGAAAACCCGCAGCATATCTCCGCCGAAACGATTGTGCTTTGCGCAGGGCAACTGAGTGAGCGCAGCCTCGCCGATAGCCTGAGCGAGAAAGGCATTTCCTGCCATGTAATCGGCGGCGCGGATGTCGCAGCAGAACTTGACGCAAAGCGCGCGATTGACCAAGGCACCCGTCTCGCCGCGCGGCTCTAACGCATTGATCTTGAATTGCGCGGGTGTTTTTGCGCGGAGAGGATCATGCGCTCTTGATCCGCCAATCGGTTCATCCTATAGGGCGCAAGCCTGCTGAGCATATGCGACGCGGGCAATGCGGTCTTTAGGTGTAATCTTCGGCACCATACGCCTTGGCAAGATCGCGGATGCAAAAACAGGGATGGCATCTCTCGCGGGCAGCGCATGTTCTGGACCCGGTGAAGACGAGGAGCTCTGACATCACGCATATCGCCGCAGAAGAACTGCGCGCAAAAAGGAGTTAGGTCGATGGACCTTATTGCAGAGATTGAGGCCGAGCAAATCGCCTCATTGTCGAAAGACATCCCAGATTTCAAAGCCGGAGACACGATCCGCGTCGGCTATAAAGTGACCGAGGGCACACGTACCCGCGTTCAGAACTACGAAGGCGTCTGCATCGCACGGAAAGGCGGCGATGGAATTGCCGCGGCTTTCACAGTGCGGAAAATCTCGTTTGGTGAAGGTGTGGAACGGGTCTTCCCGCTTTACTCCACCAATATTGAGAGCATCACAGTCGTGCGCCGGGGCCGCGTCCGCCGCGCCAAGCTCTACTATCTGCGCGTATTGCCGAGCAAACCAACTATAAGCCCAAAAGTGCCACCGCGAATGATAAAGGAGCGCAGGCATGAAATCCGATACACATCCCGATTATCACCTGATCGACGTCAAGCTCACCGACGGAACGATTGTACAGATGAAATCCACCTGGGGCAGCGAAGGCGATACGCTTGCCCTGGACATCGACCCATCCGTTCACCCCGCCTGGACCGGAGGCGCGAACCGCTTGATGGATACCGGCGGGCGCGTGTCGAAGTTCAAAAAGAAATACGAAGGCCTCGGCTTCTAAGTCCATTTTCTTCGCAAGCGCCTGAGATGTCGCCGCACCTTTAGGTGCGGCGATTTTCATTTCTAGCTGATCACTAGACGTGGCCGGATTTATGCATGCGTGATTGGGTGAAGCAACGCTCGCACGCCACCCTTCATTCCTGACTTGAAATCTCTACAAGAACAGCTTCTCAAACCTGAGCATACATCATATTGTGTATGAGGAACGGCTTAAAGGACACATGCTGTGGCGCATATCATCGTAGTGGGCAATGAAAAGGGCGGCGCTGGGAAGTCGACTGTCTCAATGCATGTGGCAACCGCGCTTGTGCGGCTCGGGCATGCGGTCGGTTGCGTAGACCTTGATCTTCGCCAACAAAGCTTTGGTCGGTATCTTGAGAATCGCACTGCGTTTGCGCAAGAGAATGGGCTTTCTCTGCCGAGCCCATCGCTCCACGACTTACCTGAGGTCGACGCCAGCACTCTGAAACCAGGCGAAAACTTATATGATCATCGCCTTTATGCGGTGATGGAACGGTTGCAGAAGGATGCCCAGTTTATCGTTATCGACTGCCCGGGCTCGCACACACGTCTGAGCCAAGTCGCGCATTCATTGGCAGACACGCTCATCACCCCGCTTAATGATAGTTTTGTTGATTTCGATCTTCTTGCGCGTATCGACGCGACCGGTACCAAAATCTCTGGCCCTTCGGTCTATTCTGAAATGGTCTGGAATGCCCGGCAATTGCGCGCGCAATCAGGGATGAACGCGCTCGACTGGATTGTGCTCCGCAATCGGATCGGCACCCAGCGCATGGTGAACAAAGAAAAAATGGAAGGCGCGCTGGCACAGCTTTCGCAACGAATCGGCTTTCGTCTCGCACCGGGCTTTTCCGAACGCGTCGTATTCCGAGAGCTTTTCCCGCGCGGTCTAACGCTTTTGGATCTCAAAGACATTGGCGTAAAGCAGTTGAACATCTCTAACATCGCAGCGAGGCAAGAATTACGAGATCTTATGAAAGCGCTCAACCTTCCAAACGTGACCGCTGAATTTTAAGCCGCATTCCTAAGCTCGTAATCAACGTGCTACAAAAGATCGAACCAAGCTAGCGCAACCTCTTTAACAGACGAAGCGAGGCATAGCCGTCTTGCGGCAAACCTTGCGAGGCTTGATATCTGCGCACCGCTTGAATTGTCAAAGGGCCTATCTTGCCATCAATTCCTTGAGTGTTGAAGCCTGCCCGGGTCAACCTGCGCTGTAGCTCTTTGCGCTCTTTGAAGGTCAAGGCACGGTCGCCGCGCGGCCAAGTGGCCTTGATGGGACCCGCCCCTTTGATCCGATCAC
>CAYWNJ010000064.1:0-9414 GCA_964459535.1 uncultured Rhodobacterales bacterium | reverse complement strand
CAGCTCGCGCATCGCATAGAGAATGCGCCGATGCACGGGTTTCAACCCGTCCCGCGCGTCTGGCAGGGCGCGGTGCATGATCGTGCTGAGCGCGTAGGTCAAATAGCGCTCGCCCAAGGCGCGGCGCAGCGGCTCTGCAAGGCTCATATTGGGGGTGTCGTCGAGATCAGCCATGATAGCTCTGTAAATCCGACGCCTCGCCCTCGCAAGGGCGCGCTTGCGGTTGCCATTCGGCTAGGGCTGGGTCAGGAAGGGGCCCATGACAAAATCTATCTTGATCACTGGTTCTTCTTCGGGAATTGGCTATGCCGCCGCCCAAGGGTTACGCGCGCGCGGCTGGCGCGTTTTTGCAAGCTGCCGGGCCGAAGCGGATTGCGCGCGCCTGCGTGCCGAGGGCTTTGAAAGCCCGCATCTGGATTATAGCGATCCGGCCTCAATCGAAGCGGCGCTTGACGCGGTACTCGAGTCAACAGGCGGCACGCTTGACGCGCTTTATAACAACGGGGCCTTTGCCTGCCCTGGGGCGGTTGAGGATCTACCAACCGATGCGCTCCGTTCGGTCTTTGAGGCTAATTTCTTTGGCTGGCACCATCTGACCCGCGCCGTCTTGCCCATTATGCGGCAGCAAGGGCATGGCCGGGTGGTCAATTGTTCGTCGGTTTTGGGGATGGTCACCCTGCCGTGGCGCGGGGCCTATAACGCGTCAAAGTTCGCACTCGAAGGGTTGACGGACACGCTGCGCATCGAAATGCGGGACACACCGATCCACATCGTAACAATCGCGCCAGGGCCGATCACGTCTCGGATACGGGAAAACTCGATCCCGCATTTCGAGCGTTGGATTGACTGGCGCGCGTCGGCCCGCACGGCGCAATATGAAAGCAAGCTGCGTAAGCGGCTTTATGAGGATAATGGCCCGGACCGGTTTGAGTTGCCCCCCGAGGCGGTGGTGAAAAAGCTGGTCCACGCGCTTGAGCATCCCCGCCCACAGCCCCGCTATTTTGTGACGACGCCCACCTATCTCATGGCAGCTCTGCGGCGCATCTTGTCAACGCGGGCGCTGGATCGCGTACTCTCTAAGGGTTAAGCGCCCATGACCTCGCGTGGGATGGCAAAGCTCTCGCAGCGTCCCTGTCCAAGCTCTGCCTCTGCCCAATCCTTGATATCAAAGTCTAGCACAAGCGTCGCACCTGTCGGGAAATCAGCAAACCGCAGGTGATCTGGCGGAGAGGACAGCAGGCCAGCGGCGAGCATGGCAATCCCGGGGTTATGTCCGAGCAGGAGAAGCGGCTCCGCGCTCTGCCGCCGCAAGATATCCAGCATCTGATCCATGCGCGCGTGGTAGAGTGCCGGTTCAAGCTGTATCTGCGCGTCAAGCTGCAACCCGTCTAGCGTTTGCCGCGTGCGCAAACTCGTAGAGCTTATAGCAAGGGCAGGTAGATAGCCCTTGCGCCGCAACCAATCCCCCATCGCGGCGGCGGATCTTTCGCCGCGCGGGTTCAGTGGGCGATCGTGATCATCTAGCCACGGGTCGGACCAGGACGACTTCGCGTGGCGCATGAGGATCAACCTCATTTGAACGCGGCCATATGAAAGGCCGACTGTGCCGGATCACGCGTGAAGATTTGGGAAATTGGGCAGGCGCGGCGGGCCTTGCAGCCCATATCCATGCAGTCTTGTCCTGGGACTGTGTCCAAGAACGCTTTGCAAGCGGGCACGTCATAGGGGAGATCAAGGCTCAACGCGCCTACCGGGCAGCTATGTGTACATGGGGCGGAGCACGTGGCGCAAGGGGAGGGAGCGTTGCCGGGTGTGCCCCGCCGATCAGGGATGACAATCGCGCCGCGGATCGAGATCATCAGCCCGGCGATATCATGCACCAGCATTCCCGTCGGAGAGGACCAAAAGCGGCCCGTCGCCTTGGCCCAGGCGATGAAGGGCGGGTAAGGAGGACCATCGGAGGGAAAGACAGTTGTACCCCCGCACGCAGCGGCCATCGCACCGATGACCCGCTTGCTCCACCGGTCCAAGGGATCAGGTGCACCGTCCTTGTACTCGGGTGAAGCAGTAAAGACCGGCCACATTCCAGAGGCAGCGCCGATCAAGACGATCTCCTCCGTCTCGCCCATCACAAAGAGACCCTGCGCCACGCAAAGACCGTCGAGCGTCATCTCCGAAGAAACGGCAGCAGGAGAGACCAGCCCAGACGGCTGGGCCGTGCGTCTTGCCATTCAAGCCCGGTTGCCATGGTCTCATGCGCCTCAGCGGGCTGGGCGATATAGGTGCCAAAGAGGCGATCCCAGATCGACAGGGCAAAGCCGTAATTGCTGTCATGCTCGTGCCGATGAACCGAATGATGGACCCGGTGCATATCGGGCGTCACCAATACCTGCCGGACGATTGCATCAAGCCAAAGCGGCAGGCGGATATTCGCGTGATTGAACATCGCGGTTCCGTTGAGAATAATCTCAAATAGGATCACAGCCAGCGCGGATGGGCCAAGCAGATAGACCAGGCCGATTTTCAGCAGCATAGACAGCGCGATCTCAACCGGATGAAACCGGATAGCCGTAGTCACATCCATATCAACATCCGCGTGATGCACACGGTGCAGGCGCCACAAAAGCGGCACCTTATGGGTGATCAAGTGCTGGGCCCAGATCGCGAAATCCAAAACGAGGATGGCAAGGATAACCTCCAACCAAATCGGCCAATCAAGCGCATTGAGCAACCCCCAACCCTGGCTCTGCGCATCCACGGCAGCACCCACGGCCAGCAAGGGCAAAGCCAAAGCCAAAGCGCGCAGCAAGAGCGTATTTGCCAGGGTCATACCCCAGTTTGTCGCCCATCGCCGGAGGCGCGTCTGTGCCCGCGCCCGGCGCGGGATCACCCACTCCAACGCCGCGAGCAGCGCAAAAAGGCTTAGAAAAACGCCAAAACGGATGAGGGTTTCATGCTCCATGGCTCAGATCTATGCCGCGTCTGCGGCATTGCCAAGACGAAACCGCGCACATGCGTGTTAAAGCGTCCAACCTTAAACCTGAGGCATCCAGCGGCCATTCGAATCGCGCCGCCCCGTCAAACCGTAGGTTTGCCTCCGGCAAAACGGGGGCGGAACGGCGCGGCTGGGCAGTACCTGTTGCGCGGGGCAGAAATTCGGAGCAAGACGCTTCAGGGTTGAAGTTGGACGTTTTAGCCGCGGATCATGCTGCCTGCGCCGTGATCTGTGAACAGCTCCAGCAAGCAGGCATTGGCCGCGCGCCCGTCCAGAATAACAACCGCCCGCACCCCCGAGGCAAGCGCCTCTAGCGCTGTTTCCGTCTTGGGGATCATGCCGCCAGCGATCACGCCCTCCTCAGTGAGCGTTGTGATCTGCGCCGCATTTAGCTCGGTCAGCACGTTCCCCTCTTGATCCTTCACACCCTCCACATCCGTCAGCAACAACAGCCGGTCCGCGCGCAGCGCCCCTGCAATGGCGCCCGCCGCCGTGTCGCCGTTAATGTTAAAGGTCTCCCCCGCCGCGCCCGCGCCAAGCGGGGCGATCACCGGGATAATCTCGTTTTCCATCATCGCTTCGAGGATGCGCGGGTCAATCTGGGTCGGGGTGCCCACGAGGCCAAGCGCAGGATCGGTCGCCGCGCAGCGGATCAGGCCCGCATCCTTGCCAGACAGACCGACCGCGCGACCACCCTGATCACCAAGCGCCTGCACAATGCGCTTGTTCACCAAACCAGACAGCACCATCTCCACCACTTCCATCGTGGCGTTATCCGTCACCCGCTTGCCGCCGACAAAACGGCTTTCGATGCCCAGCCTGTCTAGCATCGCGTTGATCATCGGGCCGCCGCCATGAACGATCACCGGGTTCACGCCGACCTGCCGCATCAGCACCATATCGCGCGCAAAGCTCGCCATCGCCGCGTCCGAGCCCATCGCATGCCCGCCCAATTTGACCACAACCGTGGCCCCGGCATAGCGCTGCATATTCGGCAGGGCTTGGCTGAGGGTGCGGGCGGTGGCGATCCAATCGGTATCCATGGTCTGATGTCTCATTCTGAGTATCCCCGCCCTATTCTAAGCCCGCGATAAGCGCACGCAATGTCTCAATCCCCGTCCCTTTCTCGGCAGAGGTGAGGATAATCTCGGGATAGGCCGCAGGATGTTTGGCCAGGCGGCCCCGCACTTGAGCCAAGATCGCAGCTTGGTCCTTGGCCTTGACCTTATCGAGCTTTGTCAAAACCGCTTGAAAGGTGACCGCTGCGCGATCTAGCAAAGTCAAGATTTCCTCATCAACCGGCTTGATCCCATGGCGCGCATCGATCAGCACAAACACGCGGCGGAGCGTCGGGCGTCCCGCGAGATATTGTTTGAGCAACGCTTGCCACTTTTGCACCACTGCAAGCGGCGCATGTGCATAGCCATAGCCGGGCAGATCAACCAAATAGAGCTGCGGACTAACCGAGAAAAAGTTGATCTCTTGAGTGCGTCCCGGCGTGTTCGACGCCCGCGCCAAGCCTTTCCGCCCAGTCAGCGCATTGATCAAGCTCGACTTCCCAACGTTCGAACGGCCCGCAAAGCAGATCTCCAGCCGATCCGCAGCAGGCAGGCCGGACATCGCAACAACGCCTTTCAGAAATGACACCTCGCCTGCAAAGAGCAGCCGCCCCGCCTCGCGCATGTCTTCGTCTGGTGCCGGTGTCTCGGGGAAGGGGAGATTGGTCATCCCAGCGCGTCGCCAATCCGCAGAACGCCGGATGTGGCCACACTGGCATAAACGCCAAAGTCCTTATGCCCCCATCCTTGGGTCAAGGCGCGCACGGGATCAACATCGCGTGCGCCAGTCTTGGGATTAGCCTCGGTGGCGCGGCAACGCTCAATGCGTTCGGTTACCGAAAAGGTGATCGGCCCGATTTGGATTGTTTTATCAATCCAATCGAACTCTTCCCATGGCGCGAGGCCATCAAGCCATAAGTTGCCGCGAAACCGAAGCGGGTCCAGCGGGGCGCCAAGCTTTTGCGAAAGGGCCCGGAGGCTGGCCATGTTCATGATCGACACTTGCGCCAGGCCGTTATCAGCCATCCCCTCGGGTGGCGCTTTGACCAAGCGCTTGGGCGCAGAATGGGCCTCGGGCCAGAGCGGTGTCGCCCAGTTGATCAGGTCTTGGCCTTGCGTTTGTGGATCAAAGAGCAGATCCGGCTGGCTCGGATGCGAGAGGCGGAACTGTTCCCCCTCCGTTTTGGCAGAGACCTGCGCGAGCTTTGGACCAGAGGCGACAACGAGAAAATTGCGCCGCCGTTGCCACTGGTCGTGATCCTTGCCCCCGGCATGGAGCAAGGCCCAAGCGCGATCACCCGGCAGTGGCGCGCCCGCCGTCAGCATGGTTTCGCTGAGCGCTTCGCTGCCAATCCCTTTGATCGGATAGCGCCAGATATGGGTCAGCTTTCCCGTCACTTCTTGGGCTCTTGACCGACGCGTTTGCGAAAGCTTGAGCGGATATTGTCCAAAAGATCCGGCGTATATCCCTGGCTGCGCATAATCATATACTGCTGGGCGAATGTTATGACATTGTTGGCAATCCAGTAGATGACCAAGCCAGAGGCAAAGCCGCCCAACATGAACATGAAAATCCAGGGCATCCAAGCAAAGATCATTTGCTGGGTTGGATCCGTCGGGGCGGGGTTCAGCTTTTGCTGAAGCCACATGGAGATGCCCAACAGCAGCGGCAAGATCCCGATAAAGATCAACGCTGTGAATGATGTCGGATCGGGGCCCGCGAAGGGCAGCAGGCCGAATAAGTTCAAAATACTGGTGGGATCCGGCGTACTCAGATCTTGGAACGGGCCAAAGAAAGGCGCGTGGCGCAGCTCAATCGTGACAAAGATCACCTTATAGAGCGAAAAGAAGATCGGGATCTGGAGCAGAATGGGCAGACATCCCGCCGCCGGGTTCACCTTATTCTTTTTGTAAAGCTCCATCATCCCTTGTTGGAGTTTTTGCCGATCATCCCCGGCTTGCTCTTTGAGCTTTTCCATTTCCGGCTGAAGCTCTTTCATCTTCGCCATGGAGACGTAAGACTTAAAAGCGAGCGGCAGTAAGAGCAGCTTGATGATCAGCGTCAGGCCGATGATGGACCAGCCCATGTTGCCGATCAGGATATTGATCTCGTGCAAAAGCCAGAAAATTGGTTTGGTCAGGTAAAAGAACCAACCCCAGTCAATACTATCGATGAATTTGTCGATCCCGGTGCGTTCATAGCTGCGAATGACATCCCATTCTTTAGCGCCCGAGAAGAGTTGCGTTGTGACGGTAGCGTTTTGACCAGGCGATAGCGTCTGCGCTGGCATCTGCGCATCGGTCTGATAGATCCCGCGTGCTGCATCATAGAATGTACGCGCCGAAAAACTCTGCTTAGCGCCGCCAGCAAATGTTGTCATCCAATAGTGATCGGTAAAGCCAATCCAGCCGTTTTCGGTGATGGCGATAGGGTTCGCAGCGCCTGCAGGGGCAAAATCATCATAGTCGGTTTCGGTCAACTCCCCATCCGCCATCTGGACCGCGCCTTCGTGCAGGATGAAAAAGTTGCGCAGATCCGGGGGCGTCCCATGCCGTGCAAGGATCCCATAAGGGGCCATTGTCACCGCCGTATCCGAGGTGTTTTGCACTGATTGAGTAACCGTGAACATAAAGTCCGCGTCCACCGCGATTTCACGCGTAAAGTTCAGACCTGACGGGCTCTGCCAGCTCAGAGTGAGCGGCGTTTCCGGCGTCAGGCGCGCATCCGCCTGCGCGGACCAGAGCGTATTGGGGCCCGGTACGTCTTCTACGGCAAGCCCGCCGCCGGGGGTCCAGCCGTAGAGCGCATAGAACGCCCCCTCGGTCCCGACGGGGGACAGGACTGTTACGATGTCCGACTCGCGATCCAAAGAGACGCGGTAGTCTTTCAGCTTAAGATCATCCAATCGCCCGCCTTGAAGCGATATCGAGCCCGTCAAACGCGGCGTTTCAATCTCAATCCGCGGGGCGTTCGCGGCAAGATCTGTTGTGGGGTCGAGCGTTGTTGCCGCCTCTTGCCCCGTCTCTGATATGATTGCGGGCGTGGTCTCGGGGGCAAGCGCGGTATCAGAAGTCGTTGGCGCCTGCGATTGCGGCGCTGGTTCTGGGGGCGGAAATAAGCTGAACCATATCAAGATCACCCCGAGGCTTAACGCGGTGGCGAGAATGAGGTTTTTGTTTTGATCGTCCATGGGGGCCCGCCCCTCCGCTGTCGAAAAGGTCTGGGAGGTTCAACAAGGCCCTGCCTCAAACGTCAAGCGAAATCGCGGTTTAAGACAGCTTTCGCCATGGGATTTGTGGCGTATCCTTCAACTTTTCATTATGCGCGGTCATCCAGCTTAGGGTTTGCTCGAACGGCATAGGCTTGGCGATGCCGAAACCTTGCACATGATCGCAGCCAAGCTGCGCCAGTAAAGCATGCTCGCCCACCGTCTCGACGCCCTCGGCCAGTGTTTCGACATTAAGCCGTTCCGCCATGGTCAAAATCGCGCTGATCATGCGTTGCTGCTCGGGATCGCGGTCTGCTTTCATCACAAACGACCGATCAATCTTGATCCGCCCCACCGAAAAGCGCCGGATGGCTGCGATAGAGGCACTTCCCGTTCCAAAGTCATCCAAATCAATCCGGCAACCCAAACGGCTTAGGCCATTGAGATTGCGACAAATAATATCGTCGGAGGTATTGGCGACAACTGTCTCTAGCACCTCAATCGCGAGCCGGTGTGGGGCAAGATCAAATCGGTCAAGCTCCCATCCAATTTTGTCGACAAGACGCGGGTTGCGCAGCTCAGCACTGGAGACATTCACGCCCACCTGGGGCACATCTGCGCCCGCCGCATCCCACGCCTTGAGCGCCGTGAGCGTTTGCGAGAGCATGACCTCGGCCAAGCGCTCCATCAATCCCGCCTCTTCAAGAGCCGGCAAAAACTCCCCTGGAGAGACAAGCCCACGATCGGGATGCGTCCACCGTGCTAAGGCTTCAAAGCCGGTCACTCTACCGGTATCGTTTGAAATTTGCGGTTGAAACCAAGGTTTGATCTCTCCCACGTCCAGCGCGCGCCCCGCCTCATTGCGCAAGGCCAAGCGTTCGGTCTTGGCAATATGCATCTCAACCGAATAGGCGCGGATCGTGTTTGTGCCGAGGCGGCGGGCTTCGGTTAGGGCAGTCTCCGCCGCAGCCCACCATGCTGTGCCGTCTGGCCCTGGCGCGCGGTTTCGCAAACAAAACCCAATCGCAAGCGAGACATAAATCGTCACACCATCCACTTGCACGGGTTCTTCCAATGTCTTTTGAAGACGCGCGCAAAGCTGAATGCACGCCTCAAGATCCATCAAACTTGACGCAGAAAGCAGGGCGGTAAACCGGCTGTCGGAGGTGCGCGAGACGCTATCCTCTTTGCGCAGCGCAGTAACAAGTTGCGTTCCAAGCCGCGCGGTCACGGCATCGGCAATGTGTTGGCCATAGTGACTTTGGATCGCGGAATATTCATCGAATTCCAAGCACAGGATCGCCGACTTCAAGCCGGAGGTTTCGGTTTGCCCCCAAACCCCGTCTATGCGCAGCGCCATTTTCTCGGGGGTTAGGAGCACTCCGTATTCGTCACCGCCGCCGCCCATCCCAAAAGCGGACAGCCCGAAAATCGCCGGTGGTAACAGTAGGGCAGCCGCGATAAGCGCCTGCTCCCCGCCCAGCCAATGCGCCCCGAGTAAAATGAGGCATGACGCAGCAACCGCGTAGGGTCCGGAAAGGGCGCGGTCAATTCGGGTCTTCAAAGCTCTTGGCGCGGCTACAGGCATTTCAAACCTTATTGTCAGATCCAGTTGATGCGCCCCATGATGACGGCGCGCTAAACCACTAACCGCTTCCGCGTAAGCTACTTCTTAATACGCGGCTGGATTGTATTCCTGATTTCGCTCAAATTTTCCCAATCATAGGCAGGCCAATGCTGCCTGAGAGGTCTCTACCGCGTTGGAACGGGTAGCTCGCCGCGATAGTCGTAAAAGCCTCTTTGCGTCTTGCGGCCAAGCCAGCCCGCCTCGACATATTTCGTCAGCAGCGGGCAGGGGCGATATTTGGTATCGGCCAGCCCATCATGCAGCACATTCATGATGGCCAGGCAGGTATCGAGCCCAATGAAATCGGCAAGCTCCAGCGGGCCCATCGGATGATTGGCCCCAAGGCGCATTGAGCTATCAATCGACTGCACATTGCCGACCCCTTCATAAAGCGTATAGACGGCCTCATTGATCATCGGCATCAGGATGCGGTTGACGATAAAGGCGGGAAAATCCTCGGCCCTCGCGGCGGTTTTGCCCAGCCGGTCAACAACCTTTTTGCACGCGGCAAAGGTGTCATCATCG
>CAYWNJ010000063.1:0-9501 GCA_964459535.1 uncultured Rhodobacterales bacterium | reverse complement strand
CTTTGGCTGGTGGTCCGGGATGATCGAGCTGCCCGTTGTCGCAGAGGGCGGGATAACGCACGAGACACTCCAAACCCTTGCGCCCGTCTCGGATTTCCTCGGGATTGGCGATGAAATCTGGAGCAGCGAGGTACCGTCCGAAGCCTTGTCTGAGTTGATGGCCACGCTCCGCTAGGCACCGCAAACCGGAAGACACGCGCAGCGCCGTTTGACGTGGGTTAACGGTTTGTTGATCTTTTCTTGATCCACCCCATAGCGCCAATACGTAGTGCCTTATAGATGGCGGAGACCCCGAGTATGATAGAGCGTCGCTCCCTAATCCTAAGCGCGTTGGCTGCATTCGCGGCCGGGCCAGGGCATGCGCGGCGACGACCTTATGCGCTGGTTCAAGGCGCGGCGGACATCCGGTATCGCTTTGATCTCTCGGGTCAAGAAGTTGTCGGCACCGCGCCGGTGTTGCGCGCCGATTTGCAGATCAATCCGCGCGACCTGAAAGCCTCAACCGCTGAGGTAAGCGCGGATCTTCGCCGGGTCCGGGCGGGCCTCTTCATCGTGACTGAAACGCTCAAAGGGGAAACGATCCTTGATGTTGCGCGCTATCCGGAGGCTCGGTTTGTTTCGACCGCTGTGCGGCTTGGCCCTCAGGGGCGTCTGTCGGATGGGGCGGCGCTTGAGGGGCTTTTGACGCTGCGCGGGGTGACCCTGCCTGTTCGCTTTGATGCTGGTCTCTACCGTATGCCGGGCACGGCGCCTGACGATTTGCGCGAACTGAGCGTGCGGCTCCAAGGCGCGATCAGCCGCAGCGCCTTTGGCGCGAGCGGATATCCGGCCCTGGTCGCGGATCAAGTTAAGATCGACATCTCGGCACAAATTCAGGCGGTTTAGGACAAAACCGACCTGCGGCGTCGCGGGCTGCGCAGACAGGCGCGGGCGCGGCGCGCCTCTATGCCGGTATGAGAACGCTGATCTCCTTTGCTGCGTTATTCCTGTCCGTGACGCTGCTACAGCTAAGCTCCGGCGCTTTGGGGCCGCTCGATGCGCTCTCGGGCCTTGCGCTGTCATTTACGCCGCAAGAGATTGGCCTCCTAGGCTCTGCGCATTTTCTGGGCTTTTTCATTGGTTGCTGGTGGGCCCCGCGCCTAATGGGCTCGGTTGGGCATTCCCGTGCCTTTGCCGCGATGACAGCCGCAGGGGCAATCGGGATGCTGGCGCATATGCTGGTCGTGAACCCCTACGCTTGGGCGGTGATGCGGATTGCGTCGGGGCTGTGCGTTGCGGGCTGCTACACGGTTATCGAGGCGTGGCTGCAATCCAAAGTCACCAATGAGACGCGCGGGCGGACAATGGGCATTTACCGCGTGGTCGATATGGGCGCGTCCTTGGTTGCGCAATTGATGATCGGGTTCCTCGATCCGGTTAGCTATGTCTCCTATAACTTTCTTGCAATTATCTGCTGCGCCGCCTTGCTGCCGCTCACGCTGACGACAGCGCGACAGCCCGAAACCCCGGGGGCGCCGCGGCTGCGCCCTGCGCTGGCCTTAGCGCGCTCTCCGCTGGCCGCAGCGGGGGTGGTGGTTGCCGCGCTCAGCTCGGCAGCCTTTCGCATGGTGGGTCCAATTTATGGCGATGAGGTGGGCCTGAGCCCCAGCGAGATCGGCTGGTTCCTCGCGGCCTTTGTGCTGGGCGGTGCGTTGGCCCAATATCCGGTGGGGTGGCTGGCGGATAAGTATGATCGGCGCTGGGTGCTGATTTGGCTCTCGATTGCCGCGATGCTGAGCTGCGCGATCACGATCACTGGCACGATGCTTGGCTTGACGGGAATTTTGGTCACGGCCTGGCTTTTTGGTCTCACGACCTTTCCTATTTATTCGGTCGCCGCAGCGCATGCGCATGATTTTGCTGCGCCGGATGAGCGGGTTGAGCTGTCGGCGGCGCTGATGTTCTTCTATGCGCTTGGCGCGATCGCTGCGCCCTTGCTGGCCTCCAGCTTGATTGATCAGTTCGGCCCGGCGGCGCTTTTTGCGATGATCGCCGTTGGGCATGGATTGCTGATCGTATTTGGCCTCACCCGCATGCGCGCGCGGCCCACGGTTGCAGAGCGTACCCGCTATATCTGGGCGCCGCGCACCTCGTTCACGGTTGGCCGTTTGACCCGAAGCTTTCGCGAGCGAAAGTAGCGCCCTTCCCTCGGCGTAGGCGCGCTGTTAAAGACGCCTCAAGTGCAAGTTTGGATCGGGCGTATGACACGGCATCTTATCACCTCGGCGTTGCCATATATAAACGGCATAAAGCATCTGGGCACGCTGATCGGCAGCCAATTGCCTGCGGATCTGTATGCCCGCTACCTGCGCGCGCGCGGGTATGAGGTGCTCTTTCTTTGCGCCACGGACGAGCATGGCACGCCGGCTGAACTGGCCGCTGCCAAAGCGGGTCAGGATGTGGCAGATTATTGCGCCGAGATGCATGAGGTTCAGGCCAAGCTGGCCAAGGGGTTTCGCCTCAGCTTTGATCATTATGGCCGCTCGTCCTCGCCTCAGAACCACGCTCTGACCCAGCATTTCGCAGGCCGCTTGGCGGAGGCGGATCTTATCCGCGAGGTCAGCGAGCGCCAGGTTTTTTCCAAGACCGACAATCGCTTTTTGCCGGACCGCTATATCGAGGGGACGTGCCCGAACTGCGGCTATACCAACGCACGCGGGGATCAATGCGAGAATTGTACCAAGCAGTTGGATCCCACCGATTTAATTGAACCGCGTTCGGCCCTGTCGGGGGCGACAGATCTTGAAGTGCGCGAAACGCGCCATCTTTATCTGCGGCAATCGGCGCTTAAGGATCAACTCGACGCTTGGATTGACAGCCAAAAAGACTGGCCGATCCTGACAACCTCGATTGCCAAAAAGTGGCTGCATGACGGGGACGGGCTGCAAGATCGCGGGATTACACGGGATCTTGCCTGGGGCATTCCGGTGCGCCGCGGTGAGGAAGACTGGCCGGGTATGGAGGGCAAGGTCTTTTACGTCTGGTTCGACGCCCCGATTGAGTACATCGCGTGCGCCGCCGAATGGGCCGAAGCTACCGGCGCGGAGTGGGAGCGGTGGTAGCTTCGGATAAAGGCGCGGAGGATGTGTGCTATACCCAGTTTATGGGCAAGGATAACGTGCCGTTCCACACGCTCAGCTTTCCGGCAACGCTGCTGGGGTCCGGTGAGCCGTGGAAGAAGGTCGATCACCTCAAATCCTTCAACTACCTTAACTATGACGGCGGACAATTCTCGACCAGCCAAGGGCGCGGCGTGTTCATGGATGCCGCGCTCGAGATCCTACCGGCGGATTATTGGCGCTGGTGGCTGCTGTCTAACTGTCCCGAGACGTCGGATGCTGAGTTCACCTGGCCTCTGTTTCAGCAGGGTGTGAACAAAGATCTTGCGGATGTGCTGGGGAATTTCGTCAGCCGGGTGACCAAGTTTTGCGCTGCGAAATTCGGCACAGCAGTGCCGGAGGGGGGCAGTTATGGCCCCGCAGAAGAGGCTTTGATTGCGGATCTAACCGCGCGGGCGCGGCAGCTTGAGACCCATATGGATCAGATCAACATTCGCAAAGCTGCGGCTGAGTTGCGGGCGATTTGGGTTGCGGGGAACGAATATATCCAAACCGTCGCGCCTTGGGCGAGCTTCAAAACTGATCCGGACGCCGCCGCCGCGCAAATCCGAATGGCGCTGAACCTAATCCCCTTTTATGCCGCGCTGTCTGCGCCGTTCATTCCGGACGCTTCTGCGAAGTTGGGGGCCTGCATGGGGGTGGATGTTTCGCAGTGGCCAGCGGACCTGCCGAGCGCGTTATCCAGCCTTAAACCAGGGGCAGCGTTCGAGGTGCCAGAGCTGCTCTTTGCCAAGATAACCGACGAGGATCGCGCGACTTGGGAGGCGCGCTTTGCTGGGGCTTCGTGAGCTTTGTAAGCCGCGCCAGTGAATTGTCTTGACACGGCGCGGGGTTCTTTACCCGCCTAGATCTATTTCCTATATGAATACTCAGAAATCGGAGCCGAGGGCGTATGGAGACTGACAAGGAAATTTTGGAGGGCGCGCCGCTGATTGCGCCGTCCTCGACGGATCATCCGCTTTACGAGGCTGTCGTAGAAGCGTGCCGCAGTGTGTATGACCCCGAAATTCCAGTGAATATCTATGAGCTGGGGTTGATTTACTGCATCGACATTGATGAGGCGAGCGCCGTGCGCATCACCATGACGCTGACCGCGCCAGGATGCCCCGTCGCGGGCGAGATGCCGGGTTGGATTGCCGATGCCGTTGAGCCGCTTCCCGGTGTCAAACAGGTGGATGTCGAGCTTGTGTGGGAGCCGCCTTGGGGCATGGACATGATGTCAGACGAAGCCCGGCTCGAGCTTGGGTTCATGTAAAGCCCCCCGCGCGGTGGCAAAGCCGCGCTCTATAGGGCTGGTCCCCTCTAGCCTGCTGCCCTATAGAACGGGGCGAAGCAGGGGGGCATCATGTCTGAGCCAGAGATAACACCACAGCTTGTTGCCGATCATGGGCTAAAACCGGACGAGTATGACCGCATCCTTGAGATTGTCGGGCGGGACGTGTCCTTTACCGAGCTCGGCATTTTCTCGGCGATGTGGAACGAGCATTGCTCGTATAAATCGTCAAAGAAGTGGTTGCGCGGCCTGCCGACCAGCGGCCCTCAGGTCATTTGCGGGCCGGGCGAGAATGCGGGCGTGGTGGATATTGGCGACGGCCAGGCGCTGATCTTCAAAATGGAAAGTCATAATCACCCCAGCTATATCGAGCCCTATCACGGCGCCGCGACCGGGGTTGGCGGTATTTTGCGCGATGTCTTTACGATGGGCGCGCGTCCCGTGGCCGCCATGAACGCGCTAAGCTTTGGCGCGCCAGATCATCCCAAGACCAGATCACTCGTGTCGGGCGTGGTGGCGGGCATTGGCGGCTATGGCAATGCGTTCGGCGTGCCGACGGTGGGCGGCGAGATGCGCTTTGATCCGGCCTATAATGGGAATTGCCTTGTTAATGCCTTTGCGGCGGGTCTCGCGGATGCGGACAAGATCTTTTATTCAGCAGCATCCGGCGTTGGAATGCCCTTGGTCTATCTCGGCGCAAAGACGGGGCGCGATGGTGTGGGCGGCGCAACCATGGCCTCGGCCGAGTTCGATGAAAGCATCGAGGAAAAGCGCCCGACCGTGCAGGTGGGCGATCCTTTCACTGAAAAGCGGCTGATGGAAGCTTGCCTTGAGCTTATGGCGACGGGTGCTGTGATCTCAATCCAAGACATGGGCGCGGCGGGGTTGACCTGTTCTGCGGTCGAGATGGGGGACAAGGGCGGCTTGGGGATTCGCCTGAACCTCGACGCGGTGCCAACGCGCGAGCCGGGGATGACCGCCTATGAGATGATGCTGAGCGAAAGCCAAGAGCGGATGCTTATGGTGCTGCGCCCCGAGCTTGAGCAGGCGGCCAAAGCGGTTTTTGACAAATGGGATTTGGATTTTGCTATCGTTGGCGAAACAATCGCAGAAGATCGTTTCGTTATCCTGCACAATGGAGAGGTCAAAGCCGATCTGCCGCTCTCGAAGCTGGCCTCAAGCGCGCCTGAATATGATCGCCCCTGGCACGCCACCCCTGCACCGCCTGAACTTGGCGATGTGCCGGGTATTGATCCAATCGACGGGCTCAAGGCGCTGTTGAGCGTTCCGAACTATGCCTCAAAGGCATGGGTTTATGAGCAATATGACAGTATGGTCATGGCGGACACGCTGCGCGGCCCCTCGCTCGGCGCGGGTGTGATACGCGTGCACGGCACAGCCAAGCATCTTGCGTTCACCTCGGATGTGACCCCGCGTTATGTGGCAGCCAATCCTGAGGAGGGGGGCAAACAGGCCGTGGCCGAGGCGTACCGAAATCTCTGCGCGGTTGGGGCAAAGCCACTGGCGGCGACGGATAACCTGAACTTTGGGAACCCGGAAAAGCCGGACATCATGGGTCAGTTTGTGCTGGCGGTAAAGGGGATTGGCGCGGCTTGCGCGGCGCTTGATATGCCCATCGTCTCGGGCAATGTCTCGCTTTACAACGAGACCGATGGCGCGGCGATTCTGCCAACCCCAACCATCGGGGCGGTCGGGTTGATGACGGACGACGAGGCGCCGATTGATTGCCTCGTGCGCGATGGTCATCTTGCGGTGCTCGTTGGCACAACAGCGGGACATCTAGGGCAATCGGCGCTGCTGCAAGAGGTGTTTGGCCGCACCGAAGGGGACGCACCGCCGGTCGATCTTGACCTTGAGGCGCGCACCGGGGCGTTTATTCGCGAAAATCGAGCGTTGATTACCGCCTGCACGGACCTAAGCGATGGCGGCTTGGCGCTGGCAGCCTTCGAGATGGCAGCGCTGGCGGGTATTGGTATCTACCTTGAGAACAGCGAGACCCCCTTCTTATTTGGCGAAGACCAGGGGCGCTATCTGATCGCTTGCGGCTTTGACAAGGCAGAGGCGCTTATGATTGCAGCCGGACGCGCCGAGGTGCCGTTGCAGACCGTTGGCCGCTTTGGCGGTGAGTTGGTTCACTACGGCGCGTGTTCAGCGCCGCTTTCAGAGCTGACGTCGATCCATCAAAGCACTTTGGCGCAAACCTTCGCATAGGCCAGCTGGACGTATCAGAGGTATGCTGCGCCCGCATTGCCATCAAGTTTGGCTTGGAAGGCTATTTGGGGCAATGCTTGGGACCGCAGACGCAGCCTGCGTCTCCGGCTCATACCCGTGTTGTGTTTTGTCCCAATAAAAGGGTTGGCTGATCAGCTCATAGAGCGCCTTGTAGGCGGCGAGCGCTCCGAGTAGAAAATATATTGGCATCGTGAGCGTCCAAAGAAGCAGATGACGTCGCTCTGGGGCCCAAACCGCGCGCAGATGTATCACAAGATGCAGCAGCTCGCAGGCGATAAAAAACACTGAGAGGCCGACCAAAAAACCACTCCCGAGCGTCACCGAGAGCGGATGGCTTAGACCAAAGCTCACCAGCCAAATGGACCAAAGCCAAGGCGCGGCGGCAAATTGCGTAAATGTTGCGAGAAAGATGATCTGCAAACCGAGAACGCGCCCCCAACCCAGCTCGCGCACGAGCTTTCGGGGCTGGCGCATATGCACCAAATAAGTGATCAAAAACCCTTTGAGCCAACGCGAGCGTTGCCGGACCCAGCGCCAGGGGCGGCAATTCGCCTCTTCATAGGTGACGGTTTCGAGCAGTTCAGTACGATAGCCATGACGGGCCAACCGGACGCCTAAATCCGCATCCTCCGTCACATTATAGGCGTCCCAAGCCCCCAGCTTTTCCAAAACATCGCGTTTGAAAAATAGGGTTGTCCCGCCGAGCGGAAGCACCAGGCCCAGCCGCGCCATCCCCGGCATGACGACGCGCCACCAGCTAGCATATTCAATGGTAAAGCAGCGCGCGATCCAATTCATACGCGGGTTGTAGTAATCTAACATGCCTTGCAGACACGCGACCTCTTTCGGCGCTTGCGCAAAGCGCATAACGACCTTTTCGATCTGATCGGGTTCCGGTGCGTCCTCGGCGTCCCAAACGCCAATGATTGAGCCTTGGCAGAAGTTCAGCGCATAATTCAGCGCGCGCGGTTTGGTTGTGACGCGGCCATCGTCGGGGACGGTAATAACACTTATCCAATCTGGTAGCGCAGTGCGGGCAATGGTTTGCTGCGTCATCTCATCCTGCGCCTCAAGCACCAAGACGACCTCTAGCATCGACTTGGGATAGGTCAGACGCTCCAACCGCTTGATCAGCGCAGATGCAATCTCGGTCTCGTGAAACAAGGGCACCATGACCGACACGCGCGGAAGTCGAAATGGAGAGATTTCCCCTGTTTGCAGAGGTGCCAAAGCGGGCCGATAGTCCTGAAGCTGGCTCGCTAACGCCGCGCATTTAAGGCCAACGGTTAGCACTAGGGTGAACAAGCACCACAAAAAGATCAGCGTCATCGTCCAATGCGGGGCAAGGAATAAGGCCGCACCGAGCAAGAGCCCAATGAGCATAGCCCAGATCCCGCGCCGCGTACCATTCTGGCCCCAGTTCCGGCAGCTTTCGGGGGCGGGCACGCTGCTGACCGCCTTTGTTTTAAGCTCACGCGCATAAAGACGGCAGATTTGCGCGTTAATGTCCGATGGCTCTGCAATAACCGGGAGCGCGGTCATTCCCAAAGCCGCCAGGTCCGCTTTTACAATGTCGAATTGATCGGGCCGGGCAGTCGCGATCAAGAGCGTTTGGTCAATCCGCATCCACGGCACGACGCGGCGCTTTAAACAAATTGAGACGGGCACGCTATCGGCCATGTTCGCCCGTGGCGGCGTGCGTTTCAGGTCGATCTGTTGTGCATTATGCTGGCGCGCGAGTGCTGGAAGGAGCCCATGCGCGGGCAGGGCGCCCATTGAAACCAGCAGCTCGCCGAGCTGCATATTCACGCGGCGCTGTAGGCGCAGCGCTTGATGCAGATGCGCCCAGCTGATCAGCCGATCCCGCACCATTTGCCGTCCAAGCGGCAAGGGCGGCGTCGCGGGGGCAACGCCGGCCGGTTCGTGAAGTCTGAGGCGCGGATCGCTCATCGCGCAGGCAGCAACATGGTCATAGGACCAGATGTGGCGCAATCTTGGTTAAAGAGCGGTTAAACCGATGCGGAGAAGTTAAAGAGGGGGGCGTTCAAAGACGGCTCACCCAGGCTTTCGCGCCGTCATCGCCTCAGCAAATCGCTCAAAGAGGTAAAAGCTGTCCTGCGGACCGGGGCTGGCTTCGGGATGGTATTGCACCGAATAGACAGGGCGTCCCTTGACCCGGATCCCGCAGTTTGAGCCATCAAAGAGCGAGGTGTGGGTTTCAAGAACCCCTTCCGGCAAGGTTTGCGCATCGACGGCGAAGCCATGGTTCATCGAGGTGATTTCGACTTTTCCCGTTTCGTGATCTTTCACCGGGTGGTTTGCGCCGTGATGGCCATGGTTCATCTTGATTGTCTTCGCCCCAAGGGCCAGCGCCAGCATCTGATGCCCAAGGCAGATGCCAAAAATGGGCAGATCTGTGGTGTTCAAGATTTCTTGGATCATGGGAACCGCATAAGTGCCGGTGGCTGCGGGATCCCCCGGCCCGTTCGACAGGAAAACCCCATCGGGCGCATGGGCCAGGACCTCTTCTGCTGTTGCGGTTGCGGGCAAGACCGTCACATCGCATCCGGCTGAGGCCAGGCAACGCAGAATGTTGCGCTTAGCGCCATAGTCTATCGCTACGACCTTATGCTGCGGATCGCGTTGTTTCGGGAAACCCTCGGGCCAGGCCCAGCGCATCTCGTCCCAGCGATAGGACTGTGTGCAACTAACCTCGCGCGCCAGATCAAGGCCCTCAAGCCCTTGGAACGCGCGTGCAGCAGCGACAAGCGCCTCTGTATCGAAGGCGCCGCTTGGATCATGGGCAAGGGCAACATG
>CAYWNJ010000062.1:7894-9554 GCA_964459535.1 uncultured Rhodobacterales bacterium | reverse complement strand
AGCTTGGTTTGCAGATCAAGCAGCAAGAGCGAATGCCCGCCCTGCTCAAAAAAGTTTCGATCCGCAAAAGCAGGCGCTTTCAGGACCTCAGACCAAATGCGTAGCACATGCGATTCCGCCTCGGTCAGCGTTTGGCTTTGCGCGGCAGGCTCTGGGGTTTTGGGGAGGTGATCCAGCAGGGTCTTGCGATCAATCTTGCCCGCATTGGTCAGCGGGAGCTGCGCGATCTCGATAATCTGCTGCGGCACCATATAGTCCGGCAGGCGCTGGCGCAACTCGCCAAGCAGTGCCTCGGTATCCAAGCGTGCGGGATCTTGGCGGGGTATCTCGCTTGGTGCGAAAAAGCGCGCGTGGAACGGCGTGTTCCGAAAGCCGCGATCATGATGCGCTGCGGTGATGTCAAACGACCAATCCCCCTGCGCAGATCCACCCCGCAAGAAATAGTCCGTATGCAGGTTGTCATCGCTCAGCGTCGCCCCGAAATCGACACGTAGTTCATCGCCCGCATGGACGATTTGACCCTCTGCCCCGATCGGCAGGAAGACCGGGATCCAGCAATGCTCGTGCTGTAGGATATCAAGCACGGGCCCGGCGCCGCAGTCCAAGGTGAGCCAGACCAAAAACCCGTCGCAGCGGCCATCACGGGCCATCGTAAAGGTGGTTTGTTCGCAATAGCTGGCCTGAACCTGCGTGCGATAGTCGAAATCCTCAAAGCTTGCCGGACCGCTGAGCAAGGCTTCATAGCTCAGCCCCCGCACGCAAAGACGCAGATCAAAGGGACGGCCATAGGCGGCAAAGATCCGCTCGACATAGCGCGCAGGGAGCGGGCCAAAGCCTAAGTTTCCGCGCAGAGCGTCCGGCAGTTCAACCGGCGCAAACAAGGTGCGCGAGCGTTCGGGGATGACAGCAGCGCCGGGTTTAAGCAGGTGCCGCGTGCCGTTGATAATATGCGCGGCCCCTTCGGAATTGCCAATTGCCCCCACAATCTCTGACACAGAGACGTCCACCGGCTGGGGCAACGTGATCTTGGTCGCATCGCCGTGGATCAAGGTGATGCGGTCGGTCAAACCTAAGCTTTCGAGCTTTGCGCGAGCCTTTTGATAGGTCTCCTCAAGCAGCTCAATCGCATAGACATGACGCGCGCCCGCTTCGATACAAAACCGCGAGAGCAGCGCTTCGGGCCCGGTGCCAATGTCGACAACCGTTTTGCCAGGCACATGTTTGGCAATCGCAGCGCGATAGCTGTCATTGCGCCGCTCATCTGATGTCATCGCGTAATAGGCAAGATCATCATACACCAAAAATTCCGAGATCGATGGCCACCATTCCAGCGGCGCTTTGGCCGAAGCAAAGCCGATCAGCGTGGCGCTTGGTCCGTCGCCGCTCGGGATCACGGCGGCTTCGGCGATGGTCACTGAGGACAGCATGGCGGTTTCAATCTCGCCCGGTTCGATCCGAAAGCCGCGAAGTTTTAGCTGTTGATCGCTGCGGCCCAGATAATCGATCTGGCCATCTGGTAAGCGCCGAACCAGATCCCCGGTTTTGTAAAGGCGTGGGGAGTTCCCCCTGCGATCAAACGGGTTCGGGACGAAAGAGGCGGCGGTCAGCTCTGGCCGTTTCCAATATTCGCGCGCCAATTGCGGCCCGCCCAGATAAAGCT
>CAYWNJ010000062.1:0-7858 GCA_964459535.1 uncultured Rhodobacterales bacterium | reverse complement strand
GGCATAGCCGCATCTGCGCGTCCAGAACATAGGTCTCAACCCGCCCGAGCGCGTGGCCAATCGTTGGTTTTCGCCCGTTAGGTTGCATGTGTCCCACGGTCGCGCAGACCGTGCATTCCGTCGGTCCATACGCATTCAGATAAACACGGCCCGGTGCCCAGTCTTGCACCAGCTCTACGGGGCATGCCTCTCCAGCCGTGACCAACACTGTGAGATCTGGCAGCGCGGTCTGAGGCAAACGCGCCAGTACCGACGGGGGTAGCGTGACATGGCTGATCTTCCAATCGCGCAAGAGATCGGTGAACTCAGCCGAGGGCAGCAGACGCGCGCGCGGAGCCATAAAGAGCGTTGCGCCACTGAGCAGCGCCATGAAGGTCTCACTCACAGAGGCGTCAAAGCTGAAAGAGGCAAATTGTAACATGCGTGCCTCGGGGCTTAGACGGAACGCACGGCACTGCGGCGCGATCATCCGCGCGAGGGCGCTATGGGTAATTACAACGCCCTTACGCTTGCCAGTCGAGCCTGAGGTATAGATCATATAGGCGACGTCATCACCGCTTGGTACCGCAATCTCGGTCTCTGGATACGCCGCAAGATCAGAGCCATCTGCTTTGCAATCGACCAAATTAGCGCTCAGCGCAGAGGGCAATTGGCCCTTTGTCTCGCCGTCCACAAGGATCATGGCAGCCTCGGCATCTAAGACTAGCTCTGCTATAAGTTCCGCAGGCAGCCCTGGATCTAGCGGCACGTAGACGCCTCCGAGCTTGAGCACGCCAAGCAGCGCGATAAGCCGATGCAGACCAGGCTCCAGGCAAAGCGCGACCTTATCCCCGCGCGCCAGGCCCAAAGCGCTGAGGCGGGCCGCCATCTGATTGGCTTTCGCGTTCAAGGCGCGATAGGTTAGAGATTGATCGCCTTCCGGTGTCCAAAAGGTTGCGGCAATGTTGTCCGGCGTTTTCGCCGCCTGGTTCGCAAAGGCTTGGGCGATAGACAGCTCTAGGTCCTCTGGCTCTTTCCAAGTTGGATCGCAAAGCCAGTCCTCCAGCAAGTTTTGCCGCTCTGCGCGCGGGATTGGATCAAGTGCATCAAGCGCCAGCCCTGCGCCAAGCCCGCGCAGCATCTCGGTAAAATAGGCAAGCACACGCTGGGCCATAGCCGGATCTAGCCGAGAGCGGGCAAAGCCGATCCCAAGCCTGCATTCGGGCTGAACCGAAAAGAGCACCGTAATTGGAAAATCCGATCGCTCGACAAACCGCGCTCCACTCAGCGTTAGTCCACCGCAGTCGAGCGCGTCCGGCGCCGTGCCAAAATCTTCGAACACAAAAAGCGTGTCGAGAAAGGGTTGCCCTGAGGGGATATCGCTGAATTTCTGGATCTCGGCGAGCGGCATGTGCTCAAACGTGCGGGCGTGGAGTAGCTGCTCTTGCAACGCACGCAGCGCAGTCCCCATCGACGTATCGTTCAGCTTAACCCGCAGCGGGAGCGTATTGATAAACAGCCCAACCATGCGGGCCACCCCGGGCAAATCTGCCGGGCGGCCAGAGGTTGCGGTACCAAAAAGCACGTCTTGCGTCCCGGTTAGGCGGCCCATAAGCGCGGCCCAAGCCAGTTGCACAGCGGTGTTCAGCGTAACCCCATGCGCGCGCGCAACGTGCCGCAAATTGGTGAGTATCCCAGGGTCTAGATCAATGAATTCCAGCCCATACCCGCTTTGCGTGGCCTCCGCGCCGGGCGGCTCGGGGGTGCCAAGATCAATTACGCTTGGGGCGCTGACCCCGGAGAGCGCACTACGCCAATAGGTTTCCGCCCCAGTATCCGATTGTGACAATTGCCAGGTGATGAAGTCTTTGTAGGGCGTGACCTCCGGCAAATCCGGTGTCATGCCGTTGCAATAGCTTTCATAGGCCGCCATCACCTCGCCCAGCAGAATTGGGCCGGACCAAGCGTCAAAAATCGCGTGGTGCCAGGTCCAAATCAGGCGGTGGGTCTCGGCGGCTTGCTGCACCATCACCAGCCGCATCATCGGGGCGCGTGAAAGATCAAAACCCTCTTGACGCTCAGCGTCGGCAATCATCTCGGCCAGCGCGCTTGCATCATCGACCCAGCGTAGTGGCACCCGCACTTTGGGGGCCACAACCTGCACCGGCTGGGGCATGTCCTGCCAAGCAAAGGCTGTCCGCAGCGGTGCATGGCGCAAAATGGCCAGCTCCCACGCCTTTTCGAACGCAGCGCGGTCAAGCGGGCCGGTCAGGGTGCAGCAATATTGCTCGACATAGACATCGGTCTCAGACGCTGCGAGCGTTTGAAACAGCATGCCCGACTGCATGGGAGAGAGCGGATAGGCATCCAGTGCTTGTGGCGAGTTCATTCGTTCATCGCTCTTGGCTTAGGTGTCGTCATCATCGGTATCAAAGGTGACCATCGACGCCGCTTTGCTGAGCAAGCCATCCGCCATCAACTTTTGCGCCTGCTCAAGCGCGGCAGCTTTGGAGACCGTCTTTAACGCGTCCTTGTCATCGCTTGAGAGCGCTTCGACATCGATCTTTTCTGAAATTGCCTCGATTGTGCGCCGGATGAAAATATCAACCACTTCCAGCGGTAGGCCCATCTCCTTGGCGCGGGCCGCGACCTTGATCGAGGCGATGCTATCCCCGCCAGATGCAAAGAAATCGTCTTTGATAGACACGTTTTGTCTCCCCAATATGTCGGACCATATAGCCGCGATCTTTCGCTGTGTTTCCGTTTGCGGTGGCACGGGTGCCTGCGCCGCCTCGTCCTGCCATTCCGGGTCAGGCAGCGCCTTTAGGTCATGTTTGCCATTCGGCGTCAAAGGCAGTGCCTTGAGCTGAATAAGAAGGTCCGGGAGTGCCGCAAATGGCAGGCGCTGGCTAAGATGTGCCCGGATTGCGGCAAGATCGGCTTGAGGTGTCGCAACGATATAGGCCACCAGGCGCAGCGCCCCGCTGGGGTGGGTGCGCGCTTGGACAATCGCGGCAGAGATGTCGGGATGAGCGATCAAATTCGCCTCGATCTCCGTAGGCTCGATCCGCACGCCATTGATCTTGACCATATTGTCCAGGCGACCCAGAAAATCGATCAGGCCATCATGCCGGCGCCGGGCCATATCGCGCGAACGATAAAGCCGCGCGCCTTGATCCGAAGAAAACGGATCGGGCAGAAAAGCTGCAGCAGTCTTTTCTGGATCGCCGCGATAGCCCCGCCCAACACCAATCCCGCCGATATAAAGCTCGCCCACAACACCGGGTGGCACCGGGTTAAGCTCGGGATCGAGCACATAGGCAGACATGTTGCGAATGGGCCGCCCAACCGTGATGATCGGCGCGATATCGTCGGCGGGGTTAACTTCGGTGAGCGCATAGTGGCATTGATCATCCGAACATTCGGTCGAGCCATAGGTGTTCAAGATCGGGATCTCTGGGTAGAGCGCGAACCAGCGCACACACAACTCGCGCGGCAACGCCTCGCCGGTTGGAACAATCCAGCGCAAGGGGCCCAGATCAGGCGGCGTACCTGCGGCCTCTGCCTCTTCGATCAACGCGCGCATCATTGAGGGCACCACTTGCAAAGCGGTCACACCCCGCCGGATGCATTCCGCAAAAAGGCGCACGGGATCTTCGGCCTGCGGGTCGGTGATGATTTGTACGGACCCTCCGCAGGCCAGCGGCGCGAGGTTTTGCCAGACAACGACATCAAAGCTGGCCGGGGCATTCTGCGCGAGGCAATCGCTGGGTCCAAATTCCAAATCTTCGAGCTTGCCCAGCGTGTGATTGACCATCCCGATATGCTCGACCATGACCCCTTTGGGCGTTCCGGTCGAGCCAGAAGTGAACATCATATAGGCCAAGTCATGATCTTGCACGCTGTTAGGCAGGTTTGCTGCATCCGCCGCCACGGGCATCCGCATAAGCTCTTCGATGGTCACGAGCCTTGGCGCTGCCGAGCCCAGGTCGCTAATCACCGCCGCAAGATCCGTCTTTAGATCGTCCACCGTCAGGATTAGCTTGCTCTCGCTCAACGCGACCACTTGGGCGAGTCGCTTACGCGGCGTATCTGGGCTGAGGGGCAAGAAGGCCCCGCCGGCCCGCATCACACCAAGCATCCCCAGCGCCAGGGAAAGACCGCGCGGCAGTACGAGGCTGGTCATCACCTCAGGCCCGACGCCAAGCGACGCCAGGGCTGCCGCTAAGGACAGCATTTGGGCGCGTGCCTCGGCATAGCTCAGCGTTTCATCCCCGCAGCTCAGCGCCCGCGCATCCGGCGTTTTCTGTGCCCAAGTTTCGAAGAGCGCAGCAACGGATTTTTCACGAGGCGGTTGGATCACGGGGCCTTGGGAGGCGGTGATCACCTCTTGGGACTGTGCGGCTTCAAGCAGCGGCAAGGTTGAAATGACCGCATCCGGCGTTTGGGTAAGGGTATCCAGCAAAGCGCGATAACACGCGGCGATGCCCTCGATCGTCGCGGGCTCGAACAGGGCAGCATCGTATTTCCATGCGGCTTGCAGACGGCCCAAGCTGTCCTTCTTAGCCTCAAGGTTTAAATCAAACTGGCCATCTTGCTGCGCGAGAGGGATGCCAGAAAGCTGAAGGTCGGCGAATGGGACGGGCGTTTCTTCGGCACCGCTTAAGAACGTGTTCTGAAGCTCGGGATAGCGGTGGAATTTTTGCAAAACGAATGTGGTTTGAAAAAGCGGCGGACGGCTGAGGTCCCGCACCGGCGCAACCTGCTCGACAATCTGCGAGAAGGGCACATCTTGATGCTTCATAGCACCCAGTAGGCGGTCGCGCAGCGCCGCGACATGATCGGTAAAGCGCGTGTCGGCCTCAAAATCAGCTTTCAGAGGCAGCACGTTGACAAAATCGCCAATCACGCCTTGCGTACCGGGGAGCGTCCGGCCCGAAAAGGGGGTGCCGGTGATAATCCGCTCTTGCCCCGAAAAGCGATGCAGTAGGACCTGATAGGCCGCGAGGAGAAGGACAAAAAGCGTTGTGTCCTGTTTCCGCGCAAGATCTTCGACGCGCGCCAAAAGGTCACTGTCGATGGTTTGGAACACCGTTCCGCCGTCAAAGCTCTGCCGCGCTGGGCGTGGATGGTCGGTTTGAATATCCAAACTGGGCAGCTCGCCCTCAAGCTCTGCCGCCCAATAGGCCAAGGCTTGGCGCGCCCCACCACGTTCTTTCGCCGTCTGAGCAGCGCGGACATAATCCTCAAAGCGGACAGACAGGGCGGGAAGCTCCGCTTTCTGCCCCGCGATATATGCGGCGTAAAGGTCGCGCAATTCGTCCATAAGGATGATCAGTGACCACAGATCGCCGACGATATGGTGCAAGACGATTAACAAAACGGTCTCGGTCTCGCTGCGTTGCCAAAGTGTGACCCGTAGGCGCGCATCCTCGGTCAGATCAAAAGGACGGCGTGCCTCGGTGCGTAGGGCCTCGTGCAAAGTATCGTCTGACCAATCCGATGCCATTTCGTATCGGGCGGTTATTGAGGTTTCTGGGCGTGGACGCTGGCGCAAAACGCCTTGCTGCTCTTGAAATTCGGTTCGCAAGCAGGGATGCCGGTCCGCGAGCTGCGCAAGAGCGCTGTCAAAGGCCGCACGATCCAACGCACCGTGGATCGAAAGCGGCATCGCCATGGAAAACGCTGGGCTTTCGGGCTTGAGCTCCCACAAGAACCAGAGCGATTCCTGCCCGTCGCTTAGCGGATACCAGCCCTCGCCATCGCCCCCCATTTTCTTGCGCAAAAGCGACTTTAGATGGGCTTTGAGCTCTTCTTTGGATAGTGGGGCTTGCGGGTCAGTGCTCATGAGACAGACCCATCAGCATCGGAATAGTCCTTGATCATACGTTTTAGCTCTTCCTCGGACATATCATCAATGCGGGATAAGATATCGAGCGGCTCTGGCGCCTTTCTTGTTTCGGGTGCCTGGACAATCCGGACATCAGCGCGGGCAGCGACATGTGCCGCTAGGGCGTCCAAACTTCTAAAGTCCCACACCAAGGTGGCGGGCAAGCTTGCGCCGGTCCAATCCTCCAGCGCACTGACCAGGAGCATCGCCGCGACGGAATCCATTCCGTAGGCCGCAAATCGGTCGGTATCCCCAATGCTTTGGACAGGAACGGCGTATTCTGCAGCCATCCAATCCTTGAGCCAAGCCAGAACAGCGGCTTTGGGTCCTTCTGGCGATGCAGTCTCTGGCGCGGGCTTTGGTTCTGCGGGCGCGCTTGCCAAAGGTTCGGGCCGTGCGTCTCCTTCGGGCGCCTGCCGCAAGATCGGGTCAAGCGCGTCGTCCGGGCCAGCGAGGCTTTGCTCGACATCGCCAATCACGTCCCCGATTGCGGCATGTAAGCTTTCAATCGCCCGGGTATCCAAAAGTGCGGCCTGCGCTGGCGTGACGGCAAGCGCATCCGCATAGCGCCGCCGGAACTTAAGCGCTGCCCATTCCTGCGCGCGCTTTGTTGCCGCAAGTTCGAGCTGCGCAGTTTGAGCTTTGAGGCAGGCCATCAACAGGCCAAAGCTGGCAACCTCTCCGATTTTGAGATGCGCCTGGGTCTTGGCTGCCTGGGCACCGCCCCAACGCTCGGCGTGGGCTTGATGGTGTTCCCAAATCTCGCCCGCCGCCCCTGCGATCTGTTTTGCGATCTCTGGCGCGCTAAGTTGCTCGGCCACATAGCCGGTCAGTGCGCCGGGCATATGGGCGAGGCGCGCGCCAATATGGGCATGCATCGGCTCGGTCGGACCCTCAAAGATGCGCAGAATACGGGCGTCGCGCAATATTTGCGGCGCAATATTCGTCTCGACATAGCCGCGCCCGGCCATTTGTTGGATCAGCCCATCCGCGGCCTGCCAAGCGTATTCCGGGCCTAGCGTTTTGCAAGCGCAATACATGTCGATAGGCGGCGGGGTATCGGCATCAAGCTGCGCAGCGACGGTCATCACCAAGGCTTCTATCGCTGTGCTGGCCGCCGAAAGTTCAGAGACGCGCAGCGTCGTGGCGGGGTTGTCGATCAAGCGACCCGTCGCGACCACACGGCGCTCTGCATGACGCAGCATAAGCTGCATACAGCGTTTGATTACCCCAAGCGACATCGCGGCTATCGCAAAGCGGCCATACTCCATCGCGTCCGAGGCAGGGGTCATCCCCTGCCCAAGCGAGCCGAGCATCTCGGCCTCGGTGACGTGAATTCCTTCGAGGTGGACTTGGTTTTGTACCATCGCCCGAAGGCCCATGGTCATGGCCTCAGGCCCATGACGCAGACCCGGCTTGTTCGTTTCCAGGACAAAGCCCGTAACGCCCTCGCTCCCATCCTCCGAGCCACTAAGCCGCACAAACGTGTTCACCACCCCGGCCCAGCTTGCCGTACCGGACCACAACTTGGTGCCGTAAAGCCGCCATCCACCCGCCGGGTCCGGTCGCCCAACAGACGATAGATTGCGGATATTCGACCCTGCCTCAGCCTCGGTCATGGCGAACGCGGCAAGCTCTCGGCCCGTGGCAAGGCTCGGCATAAGGCGGTCAATTAGCTCTTGCTTGGCGTAGCGTAGGATTGGACGCAGGCCGAGCGCGTTGTTTACCAGCGTAAAAGAGGCTAGCGTTGTATCGACGGCAGCAAGCTGCTGAACCACCCGCACGATTTGGGCGTTCGACAGCCCCAACCCGCCATACTCCTGCGGGGCGACCATACCCAAAAGGCCTTGATTGCCAAAATCCATCACCACATGCGGCGGGATTGTCCGGCGTTCATCCATCAGCCGCGAATTCAACCGATTGTTCGCATACTCCCGCAACCAGCCGATCAGCAACACGCACGGGAACATCTGGTATCACCTCGGGCTC
>CAYWNJ010000061.1:0-9555 GCA_964459535.1 uncultured Rhodobacterales bacterium | reverse complement strand
GGAGAATGGTAGGGTAGGGTGAGGATCTTGAGATGCGCAACATTGTTCATCAAGAGTATGTCTTTGCCATGCTCGGCCCAGCAGGCATCCACCTCGTCTTGGCTAAGCCCGCGTTCTGCGGTCAGCGATATCACCCCTTTTGAGCGCGGAGAGACCGATTTGAAACTAATCGTATAGCCTGCCGTCACGCCCATCTTTTGGTTGATTTCATAGACTCTCAATTCATCGGGGGTCAGCATACCCGCGTCGCTCATGGGTTTGAGCATATTCCAACTTCCCGCGCCTTCGTTTTGCAGCGCCCAGTTCATCATTGGGGAGTGCGAGAAATTCTTTTGGCCGACGAAAATATCGGTGTACTCTTTGCTGTGATTGCTCAGCACAATCGCGTCATCAGGATCCCCGAGCGACTGCCCGGAGCGGAAATAGGTGAAACCATACATAATGCGATCAAAGCCATACTCGGCCATCTTCGCGCAATGTGCGTTCCAAAGCTCTTCCATCGTCTGGCAATTCGACAGATAAATCAGGTGGTCCTTCAAAGACTTACTCTTACTCATGATACAGCTCCAAGATGCGTCACCAATGCCTCGAGCGCGCGCGCGTAGCCTTGAACGCCAAGGCCCGCGATCACGCCGACCGCGACCGGGGCGATATAGGAATGATGACGGAATGCCTCGCGGGCAAAGACGTTGCTGATATGCAGCTCGATAACGGGCAGTTGCACCGCCGAGACCGCATCCCGCAGTGCAACAGAGGTATGGGTATACGCCCCTGCATTAAGAACGATGCCTTGATGCGAGCCAAGTGCCGCTTGGATTCTATCGACCAGTGCGCCTTCATAGTTTGATTGCACACACGTGACATCGCATCCCAGCTTCTCAGCCGTGCGGGCACACAGGGCTTCGATGTCCGCAAGACTTGTTGCGCCGTAAATTTCCGGCTGCCGCGTGCCCAACATGTTGAGGTTTGGCCCGTTTAGGACAAGGATCGACGTCATCTTTTTTACTTCTTCTCTGGTTGCAACTCCCTAGCGAAGCGCCACCGCTCTGTCTACCCTTGGTAGGCGGCTTCTTGCTTGGCTCTCTAAGGCGCCTCCGCAAAAACCGTCAGGCCAAGCCACTCCGCCACGAGCGCCGGGGCCTCGACCCCTTCGATTTCGATTATCAGAGTGGTTTCTCGCAGCAGCTGTGTCGCGTCCCGCTGGGCAACCGAACTCAGAATAAAACGCCCACGCAGCCGCGCGCCCGCCGTCACGGGCGTCAAAAAGCGCAGCTTATTGAAGCCGTAATTGATGCCCATGACCTGCCCCGGCGCTGTGTCAAAGCAATCATAGGCAAAGCGCGAGGCCAGGCTGAGCGTCAAGAACCCATGCGCAATTGTGCCGCCAAACGGCGTTTCAGCCGCGGCGCGCACAGGATCAACATGGATCCACTGATCATCCTGCGTGGTCTGCGCAAAGGCGTCGATCATCGCCTGATCCACTGTGATCCAATTGGACACCCCAATCTCTGTCCCAATGAGGGCCTCAAGACGGGATTTTTCCGCCGCAATCGCGCTCATGATGCCAGCCGATCCGGCCCGACGCGAACCATACGCTTGCCCCGGTTGTCTCCGGCCAAAAGGCCGATGAGCGCTTGCGGGGCGTTTTCAAGGCCCTCGACGACATCTTCGGTCACTTTGATCGCGCCCGCCTCGACCCAGGCTTGCAGCGCACGGACGGCGTTCGCATCCTCGCGCGCAAAGTCCATCACGATAAAGCCTTCCATTTTCAAGCGCTTCACGACAATTGCGCCGGGCAGGTTGCGCGGGCCAGTCGGTGCATTCGTATCATATTGAGAGATGGCCCCGCAGCAGACGATACGGCCCCGCTCATTCATCAGCGCGAGCGTGGTTTCCAGGATATCGCCGCCCACATTGTCGAAATAGACGTCAACCCCATCAGGGCAGGCCGTACGCAATGCTTTGAACAGACCCGCAGCGCGGTAGTCGATACAGGCATCAAAGCCCAGGTGCTCTTGGACCCAGGCACATTTCTCCGCGCCGCCCGCGATCCCAACGACGCGGCATCCCAGGGCTTTGGCGATTTGGCCGACATAGCCGCCCACAGATCCAGCGGCGGCGGACACGACAACGGTTTCCCCCGCCACGGGCCGCCCGATCTGCATCAAGCCATGAAAGGCCGTTTTCCCCGCAATGCCGAAGACGCTGAGCAGGTGGGTCAGCTGCGGCACGGGTGGCATCTTGAGGCATTTATGCGCCGGGCGCACCACATAATCGGACCAAGTGCTTTCGGCGGCGACAATATCACCGACGGCGAGCCGGGGCGAGTTCGTCTCGACCACCTCGCAAATCGCATAGGTCGCCATGGCATCGCCCGCCTTAACGGCCTCGCGATAGGTGGCCCCTTGCATCCAACTGCGGTTCGCGGCGTCAATCGACATCAGAATGGTCCGCAAAAGCACCTCACCCGCGCCAGGGCTTGGCATCTCGGTCTCTGTCACGGTGAAATGGCTCTCGGCAAGCGCGCCCTTGGGCAGTTCTTGCACAATCACATTGCGGTTGGTCATGGGGTGTCTCCTTGGTAAACTGCGGAAAAAGGGGATTTGGTATGGCAAAGAACTACAGGCAACCGGTTTACAAGGCGCCGCCGGACGCGGCGGACCTGTTGCTGATCCGGCATGGCGAAAGCGCGCCTGCGGTGGCGGGGCAGGACTTTCCGACTCGCGATGGCCATGGCGATCCGCCGTTGCACCCGGCAGGCGTGGCCCAAGCCAAGGCGGTCGGCGCGCGCCTCAAAGATGTCGGGATCGCGGCGATCTATGTCACCAAGCTGCAGCGCACCCAGCAAACGGCAGCGCCGCTGGCGGAACTGACCGGGCTGACGCCAATCCAAGACCCGGACTTGCACGAGGTGCATTTGGGCGATTGGGATGGCGGGCTTTACCGGATCAAAGCAGCCGAGCGCGACCCGGTGCACCTGCAAATGCTCGCCGCGCAGGATTGGTCGGTCATTCCCAATGCGGAGCCCAAAGAGGTGTTCTTGGCCCGCGTACGGCGCGGCCTGGAGCGCATCGCGGAAGCCGAGCGCGGGCGGCGCGCGGCGGTCGTGGTGCATGGCGGTGTGATCGCGGCGGCCCTGAGCTTGGCCAGCGGCTCTGCGCCGTTCGCCTTTCAAGGTGCGGCGAACGGCTCGATCAGCCGCTTGGTGATTGAGCCGTCCAGATGGTTGGTGCGGGGCTTTAACGATACCGCACATCTGCTTGGAATGAATGCAGATTTTTGATCGGGTTTCTTCTTTGATACCCGCCAAAGCCCAAGGTTTGTTCATACCGTCAGCACAATTTTGCCTTGCACCTTGCGCCCCTCAACCTGGGCAAGCGCGGCGGCGGCGTCTTCCATCGCGTATGTCTCGGTAATGCGCGGCTTGATTTTACCCGCCGAATAGAGCGCGAAAAGCTCCGCCATGTTCTGCGCATGCCCCTTGGGATCGACCATGGTGGAGGCGCCCCAAAAGACCCCGACAATCTGGCACGACTTAAGCAAGGTCAAATTGAGCGGGATCGACGGGATTCCGGCTGGAAAACCAACCACCAGGAACCGCCCCGCCCAGGCCATCGCCCGGATCACAGGCTCAGCATAAGCGCCGCCCACCGCGTCATAGGCCACGTTAATGCCCGCTGGGCCGACAACCTTTTTGATCTGCGCCGATAGCTCTTTCTGAGCGTCGCGCCCCTCTAACGCGCGCGCGTAGATCAGCGTCTCATCGGCCCCAAGCTCTTTGCAAAAGGCGGCCTTATCCTCGGAACTCACCGCCGCGACGACCCGCGCCCCCGCAGCCTTGCCCAATTCAATGGCCGCAGCCCCCACGCCGCCCGCCGCGCCCAAGATAAACAAGGTCTCACCGGCCTGAAGCTGTGCGCGATCTTTCAGCGCGTGATGCGAGGTGCCATAGGTCATGACCAAGGCAGCCGCGTCCTGGAAAGGCATCCCCTCTGGCATTGGCAGGCAGGCGCGCGCCGGGGCGATGAGATGCGTGGCAAAGCCGCCAAAGCCGGTCATCGCAATCACACTTTGGCCGACCGAAAGCCCCTCGACACCTGCGCCAACCGCCTCGACGACACCGGCAACCTCGCCGCCCGGCGCGAAAGGGCGCGGGGGCTTAAGCTGGTAAAGATCGCGTATAATCAGCGTATCGGGAAAGTTCACCCCCGCTGCCCGCACTGAAATCAGCACCTCCCCCTTGCCGGGCTCCGGTGTCTCAAGCTCGGTCCAGACCAACGTCTCGGACCCGCCGGGCGCGGTGCTTAACATCGCTTTCATGTCATCCTCCTCCTCAGCGCGGATGCGTGACGCTACGGCACAGCGCGCATATTCTCCTTGGCGCTCAGACTGCCCCGTGCCACCTTGACATTGCAAACGGCAAATGCGCGACCTGGCTTAGGACGTTGCGGCACCTGCTGCAAATTGGGGAGGATAGCGATGAGCGACGCGGATCTAGAAGCGTTTCGCGCAGAGGCGCGAGAGTGGCTGTCGGAGAATTGCCCAGAAGAGATGCGCGACGGCGCCGCTGGCGAAGAGGTGATTTGTTGGGGCGGGCGCAATTGGGTCTTTGCCTCCGAGGCGCAAAAGCTGTGGCTGACGCGGGCAGCGGCAAAAGGCTGGACCGTTCCGACCTGGCCAAAGGAATATGGCGGCGGCGGCCTTAGCCGAGCCGAGGACAAAATCCTCAGCGAGGAAATGGCCCGGATCGGCGCGCGCGTGCCCTTGCAGAGTTTTGGGATTTGGATGCTCGGCCCCGCACTGCTTGCCTTTGGCAGCCACGCACAAAAGCTCGCCTATCTTCCGCCCATCGCGCGCGGCGAGGTGCGCTGGTGTCAAGGCTACTCAGAACCCGGCGCAGGTTCGGATTTGGCAAGTGTGCAGACCAAAGCGGTGGTAGACGGCGATGATTATATCGTAAATGGTCAAAAGATTTGGACCTCCTACGCGGACAAAGCCGATATGATCTTTGCCCTGGTGCGCACAGATCGCGACGCGCCCAAGCATAAAGGTATCTCCTTCCTGCTGATCGACATGACCAGCGCCGGGGTGAGCACGCGCCCGATCCAGCTCATCTCTGGCGCGAGCCCGTTTTGCGAGACTTTCTTTGATAATGTTCGTGTGCCCAGGACGCAGATTGTCGGCGAAGAGAACCGGGGCTGGGATGTTGCCAAATACCTTCTAACCCATGAGCGCGAGATGATCTCGGGCGGCGGGCAGGGTCTTCTAGGCGGGCGTCCGTTGGGTCAGGTCTTGGCCGAGCAAGAGGGCGGATTGGCCGATCCGGTGCTCCGCGCCGAGGCGATGGCCTGCGAGATTGACGGGCTCGCCATGGCCCTCACACTTGAGCGGTATAAAGACCAGGCCGAGGCGGGCGGGGTTGGGGACGCCTCCGCGATGCTGAAATATGCGGGCACCGAGCTAAACAAGCGCCGCCACGAGCTGATGATGGCCGCAGGCGGCGCGGAAGCGCTCGAATGGGACGGCAAGCACGGCACACTTCCTGCCGACTGGCTGCGCACCAAAGCGAACTCTATCGAGGGGGGAACGTCCGAAGTGATGCTCTCCATCATCTCCCGCCGCGTTCTGGGGCTGCCCGCATGACCACGCTTTTGCCAACCGAAGATGAACGTCTGCTCGCCGATGCGGCGCGCGGGTTCCTGGACGAGGCCGCGCCGGTCAGCCATCTGCGCGGGCTGCGCGATGCCGGACAAACCCACGACCCCAAGCTTTGGGCCGAGATGGCTGCGATGGGCTGGACCGGCGTTCTTGTCCCCGAAGCAGCGGGCGGCGCGGATATGGGCCACGCGGCAGCGGGTATTTTGGCCGAAGAAATGGGAAAAACCCTTGCCACATCACCCTTTATCACCACTGCCGTGATCGCGGCGACGGCGCTTAAGCAAGCGGCGTCTGAGCGGGCGACGGCTGCACTGGCGCGTATCGCAACGGGCGATCTGGTCTATGGTCTAGCCGTGGACGAAGGACACAAACACGCCCCTGAAGCGGTCCAAACCCGCGCCGAACGCGACGGAAACGGCTTTGTCCTCAGCGGCGTCAAGCGCTTTGTCGCGGACGGTATGCACGCCGACCGCCTGCTGGTCCTGGCCCAAACAGATGGGGGCCTGACCCTCTTTGATGTGGAGGCCAGCGCAGCAGGTCTCCGCCGCGACGCTCAAAGCGTTATCGACAGCCGAGATATGGCCCAGGTCACGCTCGACGCGGTCTCGGTGACGGGCGAGGATATTCTCGGCGCCGTCGATGACGGGATGACGGTCCTGCGCCCGGCTTTGCAAGCGGGCCAAGCGGCGGTTGCGGCAGAACTGCTGGGCCTGAGCGCGGGCGCCTTTGGAATGACCGTCGGCTATCTCAAAGAGCGCAAGCAATTCGGGATCGAGATTGGACGCTTCCAAGCACTTCAACATCGCGCCGCACATCTTTGGTCTGAAACGGAATTATGCCTCTCCACGGTGCGCCACGCGGGCCGTATGCTAGATGCGGATCCGCACCAGGCGGGCCTCGCCGTCTCCCTCGCCAAGGCGAAGGCAACGCAAACGGCAAAGCTCGCGGTCATGGAAGGCGTGCAAATGCATGGCGGGATCGGCATGACCGACGCCTTTGACATGGGCTTTTTCATGAAGCGCGCGCGTGTTGCCGCCGAATGGCTGGGAGATTACGGATATCATGCAGCGCAGGTTGCTGCGGCACGCGGCTTCTGAGGAGCTTTAGAAATGACCCCGAACACATTGTTTTCATTGCATGGAAAAGTTGCCTTGGTCACGGGGGGCGCAACAGGTATCGGCCGCATGGCCGCGACGGGCCTCGCGCAAGCGGGCGCCACGGTCTACATCGCCTCGCGCAAGGTGGATGCCTGCGAAGCTGTCGCTGCCGAGCTAAATGCGCAAGAGGATATGCCCGGCCAAGTCCATGGCTTTGGCGGCGATGTCGGCAGTGAGGCCGGTGTCGCGGCGCTTGTCGCAGCGCTGCAAGAGCGCACAGAGACGCTCAACATCCTGATGAACAATGCCGGGGTAACCTGGGGCGCGCCCCTGGGCCAGTTTCCTTTCGAGGCTTGGGCCAAGGTGCAAGGGGTGAACAATGCGGGCCTCTTTCACCTCACCCAAGCGCTGCTGCCAATGCTGATCGCGTCGGGCACGGCAGAGGACCCCGCGCGCGTGGTCAATGTCGGCTCCGTCATGGGCGATGCACCCTTGGGAGATGGTGCTTATAGCTATGCGGCCTCAAAGGCCGCCGTGCATCAGATCACGCGAATCATGGCTAAGGAGCTTGCGGGCCACCACGTCACGGTCAACGCTTTGGCGCCGGGCCCGTTTGTCTCACGCATGACCGCTTTTGCGACCGCGGATGCGGGAATGCGCGAGAAGGTCGGGCACGACGTGCCCCTGGGCCGGGTTGGACGCGACGAAGATATCGCCGGATGCATGCAGTTCCTCTGCGGGCGGGGCGGTAGCTTTATCACAGGCGCGATCTTACCCGTCTCGGGCGGGATTCAAGTCATGAGCGGCCCGAACCTCTTTCGAGCGGCGTTAGAGGGGTAAGATATGATCTCCTTCAAAGATCGCGTTGTCATCATCACAGGCGCAGGCGTTGGCCTGGGCCGCGCCCATGCGCTGGGATTTGCTACGCGCGGGGCAAAAGTGGTCGTGAATGATCTCGGCGTCAGCTCCGACGGGATAGGCGCAGATACCTCCCCGGCGGCGCGCGTCGTGGCCGAGATCGAAGCCGCAGGCGGCACCGCACTCGCGCATGGCGCGGATGTCTCCGATGCCGCCCAGGTCCAAGACATGGTTGCGCAGGTGGTAGACCGCTGGGGCCGCATCGATGTGCTGGTGAACAATGCGGGCATCCTACGGGATAAAACATTCGGCAAAATGTCCCTGGAGGACTTTCGCAAGGTTGTCGATGTTCACCTGATGGGTAGCACCCATTGCTGTCACGCGGTTTGGCCTCATATGCGCGCCGCTGGGTATGGACGCATCGTGCTCACCACCTCTGCCTCCGGCCTCTACGGCAATTTCGGTCAATCCAACTACGGCGCGGCCAAGGCTGCTATGGTCGGCCTGATGAATGTGCTGCACCTTGAGGGCGCGCGCGATGACATCCGCGTCAACACACTTGCGCCCACTGCGGCAACCCGAATGACCGAAGACCTACTCCCCCCCGAGGCCGCCGCGCTCCTAGACCCCGCCACCATCACCCCCGGGGTCCTCTACCTTGCCAGCGACGAGGCCCCGAGCCGCACAATCCTAGGCGCTGGTGCTGGCCATTTCGCGCTGACCCGCATATACGAAACCCCCGGGGTTCAACTTGGCCAAACGACACCCGAAGAAATCGCCGCAAATTGGCACCACATCAGCGCGCCCGAGGACCAAGCAGAACTCGCAAACGCTTTCGAACAAACCCGTAAATTCGCAAAATCCGCCGCACAGGCCCAACAGATGAAGCTTGATTGGTAATTCCTCTTGCTTGAAATATCCCGGGGTCTGGGGCAGAGCCCCAGTCCGCCCGCACAACCAGAAAGGACCTATCCCCATGCGCGACGCCGTCATCGTCTCTACCGCCCGCACCCCAATTGGCAAAGCCTACCGCGGCGCCTTTAACAATACTACACCGCAAGCGCTTGCCGCTCATGCGATCTCAAACGCCGTCGCGCGTGCCGGTATCGAAGGAGAGCACGTAGAGGACGTTATCCTTGGCGCCGCCCTACAACAGGGCCATACGTCGGGTAATATTGCCCGCCAGGCGGCGCTGCGGGCCGGGCTGCCGGTTAGCGTTGCAGGCATGTCTGTGGATCGCCAATGTGCCTCTGGCATGATGGCGATTGCAACGGCAGCTAAACAAGTGGTTCAGGATGGTATGGACATCGTCGTGGGCGGCGGGGTCGAGAGTATCTCCATGGTGCAAACCGGCGATATGCGCGTTGCACCCGACCCATGGCTAATGCAAACCAAAATGGAACTCTATATGACCATGCTGGAGACGGCTGAGAACGTCGCCGAGCGCTATAATGTCAGCCGAGAGGCCCAGGATGCTTATGGCGCGCAAAGCCAAGAGCGCACCCATCAGGCGCAACAGGCAGGTAAGTTCGATGACGAGATTGTTCCACTCCCTTCCGTGATGAAGGTCCAGAACAAAGAGACCAAGGAAATCTCTGAGCACGAAGTGACGCTTGAGAAGGATGAAGGGAACAGGCCCGGAACGAGTGCAGAAAACCTGGCCGGACTTCAACCTGTGTTTAAGAATGGGATGCATGTCAAAGAGGGCAAGTATATTACCGCGGGTAACGCTTCTCAGCTCAGCGACGGGGCCTCTGCGGCGGTGGTCATGGAAGCGTCGGTTGCGCAAGCGCGGGGGCTTGCGCCTCTGGGCCGTTATGTCGGGGTGACAGCAGCAGGCTGCGAACCTGATGAGATGGGGATTGGGCCGATCTACGCGGTTCCAAAACTTTTGAAGGCGCATGGGCTGGAGATGGATGATATCGGGCTTTGGGAGCTCAAT
>CAYWNJ010000060.1:0-9557 GCA_964459535.1 uncultured Rhodobacterales bacterium | reverse complement strand
CATCAGAACAACGCTCAAGCGAAAGCGGCTCCGAAGATCAGGGAAAACAACGGCCACCGATCACAACACAAAACAGGTTCCGCCGCGTTGCCTGCAATGAGGTGGATTTTCGACCCCCCTTGGGGGTGTAAAGCGAATACAGGGGGAAGCCCGACTATTGGCGGGCCAGAATCCGATCTGCTTCAACTTCTAGATCGACCAGATATTCGGCGCTATCTTTGGCGACCGTGCGCACCCATCCAAGATGCTCTCCGATGGAATGTTCGCATGTTCCAGCCAACGCCGCGCGATACATCGCAAGGAAAACCCGTGACGGGTCACGGCCTTCCCCGATAAGTTGGTTGGCAAGTGCCATGAATTTTGCCTTCGAGTAATCGCCGTCTTTGTCGGTTACAAAATCTGAAAAGGTAAGTTCTTTATCTGCCATGAGGCCTCCTATGGATGAAAAACAAGTTCCTGAAATCAATAAAGATTTTAGTATATCAGGAAACCGCGAAATCGAGCAAACACGCCTCGCTCAAGACAAGGAGCAGCAGCGCAAACTGGATCAGGTGCGTGACCAGTTCGAGCGTGAGCAAATCCGCGGAATGATCGCCATGCGCGACGAGAAGCTTAAGCTCGAACAGGAACGAGCGCAGCGCGAGCTGAAAGCCATCGAGGACAAGGCCGTTCGTGACAAGGTTGCCCAGAAGGAAAAGCTGGAGCTGACCATGAAAGGTGTCAGCGGCATGACACCGCGCCAGCAAGAGGCCGCCGTGCGACAGGCGGTTCAGGCCCATCACGGCGCCGAGCTGGACAAACACATTGACGATCTTCGCAGCACCCTCAATCAGGAGATCGACAAAGAGATCACGACCGCTTTGAACAAGCAGGAACGGCCACGGATGGAAGAACGAAGCCCGCGCCGCATGGAGGAAAGCGAGCATCGCAAAGCGTTTCGAGAAGCCGCGACAGACCGTGACATTGGGCAGGCGCTTGGGCGGAAGCTCTAATGCTTCGACCCGAAATGCACGTCCCGCACATCGCGCAGGGCGGCGTTCCACCGTGGCACGGTGTAGTAGGGCACCCGATCCGCCAGATAGAGCTTGATCCCGTCCTGCTTGCCCGTGCGGATGATCTGCTTTCCGTCTCCGATCCGCATAATATCCTCGGATTGTAGGACAGGTCGCTTGTGTTCATTCACACCGAAGGAGGCACTTGCCACCTGACCGCCTGACTGGTTCACGCCGCGCGTTGCCACGGCCTTTGTGCCGCTCCACGTTTCAATGTCGCGCAACAGGTCGGATTCCGTGACCAGCCACATGTGCAGGATGCCAGCTTGGCTTTCAAAGTTGCCGATGGTGTTGTCTGAGTACCCCCGATCACGGAGCGCCTGCCGCCCTTGACACAGGCCCCAGAGCTGGACGCCTTTACCTGCATAGAGCGTCAGCGCTTTTGGGATCACGGCCATGTAGGGCATGTTGGCCAGCTCATCGAGCAGCACCGTGACCCGCAGTGGCCCAGCAGTTTGAGCACAGGTGTTTACGATGGCTGAAACGGTTAGGCTAACCCACCTGTTACAGGCTTCGAGCTTGTCGGAATCCCCCATGAGATACAGCGTGGTTTTCTCATGGCGCATGTCCGCAGGGTTGAAATTCGAGCTTTCCGTGACAGCGGCCAGCTCGGAGTCGGGGCGGAAGTTCCAGAGAGCCGTCTGCATTTCACTGGTGTAAGCGTTCCACTGGTTTTCGCTGCGTGACACCTCTGCGATCAGCTCCGCTTGCCCCGCGATCCCATCATGTCCGCAGTCGATCATGGCGTTGACGGTCTTGGCCGTGTCGCGGAACACGAAGCGCCACATGTTGGAGAGGGTGCAGGCATCGGGGCGGAACCGTGCGGCCCATTCCAGCCATGTCGCTAGGATCTGTTGAGATCCCGAAGCGACCCACTTGGCGTCCCCTTCGACGGGGGGCACGAGCGACAGGCAGAGCTGCAAACAATCTTCTGTGACGCCCTGACCCGCCTGTACCTTGTCGATCACCCGTTGAAACGGATTGAGCTTGAAGGACGGCACATCGCGCAGGTTGTAGGGGTTGATGGCAACGATCCTGTGCCCCCGCGATTTGCGATAGTCGGCGCTCGAATAGGCCAGCTCGCCGTCCTTGATGTCGTTCACGACCAGAGAGCGGTTGAACACATGGGCAAGGTTGGGCTGCACGATGTCCGTGCCCTTGCCAGAGCGCGTCATTCCATAATTCAGCAGGTGGGCATCGCCAGAGTAAAACAACGGACGACCGCCCATAGCGCCGAGGAAAAGGCCAGCTTTGTCAAACATACCTTCGCGGGCGGCATCCTCGACCGTACCCAGACGGCCGCGTCCGAGTTCTTCGGAGGCAGTTGGGTTTTCGACGAACCGTTGAACCCGCTTGGCTTCCTCAAGGGACTGCCGAACCCGTTCTTCTTGCTCACGGGCGCGTTGGCTGGCTTCTAGTCCCTCAAGAAACTGATAGGCCTGCATGGCCCCTGTGGCGAACTTCCAGAACATCAGTCTTGTTCAGGCACGTCGAAGGCTGAGCCAACATGTTGGCGCACAGGCTGTTGTGGCTGGCGGCGAGATTCCGCAACCATTCTTTCCAGCTCATTGTCGCCCGTGGCGATAGTCTGGGCGATCTTTGTGTCACGCTCATGCTTTGTGATGTCAGCTTTCCGATATTGATCATGCCACATCTCGATCAAAGCAATGCGAACATGGCTGATGGGTTGGATCATCCGATACAGCCAGTATCCCCCCGTGGGGATAGCAATCGCGACTATGTAGGCAATGGCTCCCAAGGCGTGAGCAATCCACTGGTCGCTTTGGCGCTCAAGGTGGAATGAAAACAGTCGAAACTGTTCAGCGGCTCCACCGATGCAGGGCAGGGCGACAACAGCAGTAACACCCGCCAACCACAGGACAGGGGTTTTGCCCTCATAGCGGTAAATCTTCCGCCACTCGTTCAAAACAAAGCCCGTGACAGCCACAAGTGCGATGATGACACCCGCCACCATTAGCGCCACGGCGATGGCGACCATAATCATTACGCCGATGGCCAGCTCGTTCGATCCTTGATTATTACTCACCTGCCGAATCTCCCCATCACAAAAGAACTTTTCCAGAACCTACGAGAGGATGGCCCTATTTGCCAAAATAAAGCCCGTGGAGGCGGTCAAGCGATCCCGCAGCCCCGATAGGGGAGAGGACAGCGCTTGAGGGGCTGCACGGGCGTCCTACGCTTTTGTGTGACCCTTTGATACCATTCAAAGGGTCTGCCTAGCGGCGAGCGTTCCACTGAAACGGTTCAACTGAAACACCGTTAACCATTTCCTAAATTCCTTGATATAGTCTGTATGCAAGATGTGCGTGTTATACACGCTCACTTGGCAGGGGAGGACGCTGCGCTCCCCCCGTGCACCCCCCAAGCTGTTCGGTGTTACGGGCATCGAACCCTAACACCGAAGGAGGCCCCGACATGTCAGGTCAGCGCAGACAAAATCGCGATTGCCCCATCCCTACCCGCTTCACGCAGGAGGAACGGGACACGATCACACAGGCCGCACGGGCGGCAGGTGTGACCATGAGCGATTTCATCCGCGCCTCTGCCTTGTCAGAGCCTCTACCGCCGCCACGCCCGCAGCGAGCAAACCGCCCGACCGTCAAAGACGGTGAGCAGCTTGCCGCTCTACTTTTGGCCGTGGGGCGCATTGGCAACAACGCGAACCAGCTCGCTCATGCCGCCAATGTCGGAGCATGGCCCGAAGCCCCTGCCCTGCAAGAAGCGGTGACAGACATCCGATGGATGCGCCACACGCTCATGCAGGCGCTTGGCATCCGCGATACCGCGCCCGCCACGCAGGAGCCATCAGGGCCATGATCCTCAAAGGTTCGCAGCGCGGCCACGGGCGGAACCTCGCAGCTCACCTCACAAACGCCCGCGACAACGACCACGTGCAAGTGGCCGATATTCGCGGCACGGCTGCGGAGGATTTGCAGGGCGCGCTTCTTGAGATCGAAGCGACCGCCCGTGGCACGAAATGCCAGCAGCCGTTTTTTCAGGTGATCGTGAATCCCCCAGAATCCGCCAACCTCACCCGCGATCAGTTCGCGGCTGCATTCGACAAGATCGAGGCGGATATGGGGTTGGCCGATCACCCCCGCGCCGTAGTCTTCCACGAGAAGAACGGACGCGAGCACGCCCATGTTGTCTATGGGCGGCTTTACAACAGCCTGACCTATGAGAACGGCCCCAAGGCTGGCGAGGAACGCCCCCTGCCCGTTCTCAAGGCTAAGCAGCTATCGTTCTTTAAATCCCGCTTGCGTGAAATCAGCCAAGAGCTGCACCGCGACATGGGGCTGGAAATGCCCAAAGGCCTGAAAGACAGCGCCAAGCGTGACCCGCTCAACTTCGACCGTGCCACATGGCAGCAGGCGCAGCGGCTTGGTGAAGACCCCCGCGACCTAAAAAAGATCATCGGGGAGGCCTTCGAGTTTGCCGACAGCGCCAAGGCCTTCAATGCAGTGCTGGAACAGAACGCCATGCAGCTCGCCAGAGGCGACAGGCGCGGCTTTGTTGTGCTGCACCATTCGGGCGAAGCCCTGCCCCTGCATCGTTTCCTAGGCGTGAAGCAGAAGGATGTGCGAGCGCGGCTTGGTCAACCTGAACACGTTCAGACGGTTGACCAGGCGAGAGAGTTTTTGAAGGACCGCATGACGGCCCAAGCAGAACGGCAGATCGAGGAGTTGAAGAAAGCCCACGACAAGGAACGCCGACCGATGGCGCAGGCAGCGCGGCAGCTCAAGGGAGAGCAGCAACAGGCCCGTAGCGTCCTTGTGGAAGCACAGCAGCAGCGGCAGGCGCAAGAAGCCAAGGCGCGAGCTGACCGTATCCGCAAAGGCATTGCGGGACTTTGGGACAGGGCGCAGCTCAAGTTTGGAGCTGGCCCCCTCGCCCGCCAGTTCGCGGCGGAAATCGCGAAAAGCGATCAACGCGACCGTCACGAGTTCCATGCCCTGAAAACCGACCAGCTTCGCGATCGGCGACAGCTGCAAAAGGCCATACGGCTCATGCAGGAGAAGCACCGCCGAGAGCGCCAGCAGGCCCGCACGGTCTTAGGACACTGGCTCACACTTGACCGTAGCACGCCGCGCCGCCGCATGGACGATCACTTGAGCCAGCTCGATCACGCCAAAGAAAAATACATGCAGGAGCGGGACGGGCCGAAGCGCTTCAGAGAAGCCACCGACCGCCGCAAGAAGCAGGAACGCGGGCGAGGATTGGGACGCAACGGGCCGAAGGGGCCAGAACCCGAAAGATAGAGTGTGGACAGGGTTGCAGGAGCGTTTGGCGAAAGCGCCTGTCTGGTGTAACATCTGAAACAGTAAGCCTCACAGGTAGATGAGGCGAATTGCAACCCTACGAGAAAGAGCAGTTACACCCCATGAGTTACACCCTAGGAGAAGCCGCGAAGACGGCGGGCTTTAGCAAGCCAACCCTTTCAAGAGCCATAAAAAATGGGAAGTTGAGCGCGAAGCGTCTGGATGATGGGTCTTACAGCATTGATCCCGCCGAGCTGGAGCGGTGGAAAGATGCTAACGGGCACAGAAACGCTAGTGTGAAACGATCTAAAACCCAAGGCGAAACACCCAGCCAAAACAGTGCCTTGCAGGCAGAAGTTGAAGCGTTGCGTGAGAAAATCAAATCGTCAGACATCGAGAAGGGGTATCTGGAACAGCGCATCGAAGATTTGAAGGAACGGGCAGAACGGGCAGAGCGCAAGGAAGATCAGCTTCATGCCCTTCTGGCTGATCTACGGCCCAAAGCCGCTGAGGCCCCAGAACCAGCCAAGAAAGGCTGGCTGGCACGTCTGGTGGGGTAGGGGGGTCAAAAGAAACCGCGCCCCAGAACGATGTCCTCCGCGTCATGATCCGCGTCGGGAAAGCACTCATTCAGATGGAAGACGAACCTCTTGAAACTCTCAAGGTCCAACGGATGCTCATCAAGAAACCCCTCAAACCAGTCACGATGCGCTGCCCGACCTTGCACTGTTGAGAAGTTGGAGCGCAGATTTGATCCTATCCGCTTCGAGCGACGCAAGATGATCACCTCGTCGATAGCCGTAAGTTTCGTGCTGATCGGTTTCATGTCCAGCCATTCACACAACAAAATGTAGCGGGACCCAGTAGTGGACTTTTTTAGCTCAGCAGCTGTAGCTGCGCCCTCTTGGAACATGGTTTTGTCGAGGTTCGTCTTAATCTCAGATGCAAAATAGGAGACATGGAAGTCTTCTGAGAAACGATCTTGAGGCTGATCGCTGCGGGTGATCACCATGTTGTGCTTACGGGTAATGGAGAAGTCCTGATCCTTCGCCTTTAAGTATGCACCACCGTCCGATAGTGCCAAGACAGGGCTGTCAAACGAGAGGCCTGAGAAGCTCTTTTTAGGCCCACATTCAAGACCTTCTTGGCGAGCAAGCCCGCGCACTAGCCGCTGATCAAACAGCCGTGGGAGGAACTCTTCTAGGACAGTATTATCAAGCTTGAGCTGCCCTTTCTGGCGGTATAAAAAATCATGCTCCGAACAAAAGATCAGGTCAAACTCGACAGATTTCTTATACGCATTAAGAGCTTCGACAAGTGCCGCTAAGAGAGCGTCCCCTTCACCTTGAAGGCCGTCCATTGTGGCGATCCAAGTTTCATAGAGACCGATTTGTGCGGTCACACGTTCTCTGTCGGCCTCTGGCATTTTGGCGTTGTTGAGAAGGGCTTTTAGTTTGTCGCCATGAGGTGTTGCAGTCATTCATTTTCTTTCAAAACGTAGGGAGATGCCTCAACCGTGTGTGAGGCTGTAATTGCGTTCTCGATCTCTTGCTTTCGGTCTTCGGGGGCGTATTCCAGTGCGGCTTTCAGTGCCTCTGTGCCTACAGAGCGCCCCACTACATCTAGGTGATCAGAAGAAGCACGCCTTGGGATAATTGTTAGGACATCCTCATAGATGGTTGCGCCAAAGCGGTTGAGAAAGCTCCGTTCATTCCAAGATTTTATATGCCCACCAAGACCGTCCGAGGCGATTGCTGCAACGAGAGCGCCGTTTTTGAACGACACGCCACGCACATTAGATTCACGGCCCATAACGATGGTCATGGGCGCTCCATTCCTCAGGACTCTCGCCGCCTCACCAAAAAACAATGCGATGTCGATGCAATACTGGGCGACGGTGATGAAGCGGTTCATTCGAAATTTTCGATTTGCTCCGATTTCAGCTCGGGCCGCAGCCAGTGGGGTGTGTCCTAATGCTTGGATGATGGGTCTATAATTTTGGTGATAGTTGAAAACGTTGATGTAGGGAGGGGAGGTGATGAGGTAGTCAACGCTATCAGTAGCTAGCTCCAAATCACGAGCATCGCCTACTTCTACCGAGAGGTGTTCCGTTGTTTCAGGAGCCTCCAATACCAGTTTTTGCGTTGTGGTTACGGCACGGCTGACAGTCTTCGGCTTTAGCTCCCTGTTGTCCCCGAATGCCGACATTAGGAAGGCTTGCATAACGTCTGGCGATGCAAATTCAGACAGCCGACCTGTAAAAATCTCTGCGGCGCGATCTACGGAGAGAGCCGAGTTGTCCTGCGATGCATGGCGCTTTAACTCATCTGCAAAGGCTCCAATGTCGCCAAGTACAGAAGCCCTTTCGGCTTTCGGAACTGCGCAGATAGAGGAAGCTTGTGCTAGTGCTATAGCTGCGGGATTGATGTCCCGTGCTATTGTTTGGTGACCCAAAGCCGCTGCTTCATACAATACGGTCCCGCTTCCGCTGAATGGATCAAGGATTACGCCAGTATCGGGGGCATTTTTTCGTATGAGGTACTCAACGAGCTGTGGGCTAAATTGACCGCGCCAAGGCAGAACACTGGTTCTTGTTTTCTGATCAATGTTCAGCAGGCTTTGATCATCAGAAGCCTGCACCCGACCAGAATAACTTGCTTCTTTCAGTGCGGTACTGGCATCAAACATGGGCGGACTTTCTTTTCATCTTAGCTTCTCTTGTTTTTTGCAGTAGCCGACGAAGGCCGCGCCGGCATTCTTCGGGCCGTTGCCATTCGCGGCTTCACTCTCTGCGAAGGCCAGCCAGTTTGAGCGCAGGACGTGGTAGTCCCAGCCTTTATTACGGGCAATCTCGCGGGCTTTGTCTTCTGCCCAATCAGGGAGCTTGATAGAGGCCGTCAGACGTGCAGCAGGGGCCTTGCGTGGGCGCACAATTACCAAGTCTTCGGGTGTCAGCTCAAAGCGGTAGAAGGGTGTCACGTCTGCCGTGATTATCTCGCGTAGGTTCAGCCGAAATTTCTTGAGAGGCGCGTTGCTACCCGTTTTGTCCTGCAAGTTGGCAAGGCCAATCTGCCACTTTGACTTACTGCCGCAATGCTTGCGAGCTATCTCATATAGTCGCCGTTCGAGGGGGCGGCGCAGACGGAAGTAGTCGCGGCTGATCGACACTACCTCGTTGGCCTCAATCGCTCGCATGAGCCATCGTGAAATCCGTATCTCGCAGTAGTCGTTCCCAGTGAAAGCCTCGTTCTTCACCAGCCCTCCCTCGTCGATCATCGAGAAGGTTCGGCGCTCGACTTCACCTCCAGTTCGCACATTGCTGACGAATTGGGTGCCTTGCAGACGGTCTATCGCGGCTTCAATCCGTTTGTAGTGATCGCCGCCTATTGGTCGGTTGATCGCGATGCACAGCTCTCGCATGGAGAACCGCACAGTATCCCCAATCTCCTGCCCACGGTTCTTTCGGTGCATCAACTGGCTGATGACAAAGATCAGAATATCCTTGTCCATGATCGTTGGGAGCCCAAGCGGTGACGGTCTGATTTTCAGAACGTTGTCGCCATTGCGATATTCGAGATGGCGCATGTCGGGCTTTGTGGCGAGCGAGAACAGCGGATGTTCCATAGATGCCAGATCGTCCTTCGGAACCGCATCCGCGATGTCGAGGACGAAGAAGTCAAGATTCGGGTGACGTTCAGGCAGCAGACTCATGAGCTTAAGATGCCTGAAGTTTGGCCGATCAGGAACCAAAAAAATTGGCCGATCAGGAACCGCCCACAGTTTTCCAGAACTCACGGCAAATTTGGCCGATCAGGAACCCCGACTTCATGTGGAAAAGAGTGGCCCTTTCGGAACCCAAGTTTGGCCCTTTCGGAACCAAAGTTTGGCCCTTTCGGAACCCAGAAGGGTGCTTAGCTCAATTATCACAGGGCTTTGCCGAATCCGTAACACTACTCCGTAGGTAACGTTGTAAACACTAGGCTCGCTTCGCTCGTCAAAGCGGAACCCGCCTAACGGCGGGTACTTTGGCGCTATAAGTCGCCTTACAGGCGACCGCGCCTTGGTTCGCTCAAGCTCACCAAAGATCAGGGGCGATTTCCTCTGACCGTCACCTCTTTCGACGCTTATGATCTGCTACCCAGAACCATGCCGTCAAAAGCCGCTACGCTTCTTCTTTTGACAGCAGAACCATGGGCATCAGAACAACGCTCAAGCGAAAGCGGCT